>JAEWJX010000021.1 GCA_023386365.1 Actinomycetes bacterium
CGCGTGCGTCGTGCCCGACTCGGCCGGTCCCGGTCACCATCCGGAGCCGCGCGCGAGCAGCGGCGTACGGATGCCGGTGGCGTCGGCGGCGAGGGTGAGCGCGTCGGCGACGCCACGTCCCCGGGCCAGTTCGCGGTGCACGGCCGGGAGCAGCACGGCCGCGTGCTCGTCGGCAATGGCGGCGGGCGAGGCGATCACCGAGCGGGCGCCCGCGTGCAGCCAGGCGCGCGCCATCCCGAGCGCCTCCAACCCCCAGCGGCTACTCGAGCGGCCCAGTTCGCACGCCGACATGATGACGACGTCGGGCACGCTCGACAGTTGGTCGATGTCGTACCCGAACCAGGGGCCGTCGACCAGTTCGAAGCCGGAGAACAGCGGGTGCTCCGCCGAGTGCCTCCCGTGCGCGGCGATGTGCAGCAGGTCGACGCGGGCGGCGATGTCGGCCACGTCGGCGGCTGCGGCCTGCGGTCGGGTGATCGGCTCGGCCCACGCTGCTGCGGCTGCGGCGATCTCGGCGTCGGCGCGGGCCACCGCGGGTCCGGAGGTGAACCCGGCGCGACGTACCGGGCGGCTGTCGGCGCGGCCGTCGAGCCACCGCCGGGCCGATTCGGCGACGACGATCGGGCGTCCCCCCGCGCTCGGCAGCAGGGGCCACGGGATCCCGGCGACGATCCCAGCGGGGGTCAGCACGAGGCGTTCGGCTCCGGCGAGGGCGTCGGTGAGCGGGGCCATGAGGGTGCTGTCGAGGGTCGCCAGGCGGCCGGCGAGTGACGCGTCGGCGGTGGCGCGGAGCGCGGCGGGCAGCTCGGCCGCGGCGATGTCGAGGTCGGCGAGCAGCCCGTGGAGCAGCCGCTCGACCGGTTCGGCCGGCCCGAGTTCGACCACCTGCACCGGGCGCTGTGCCGTGGGGGAGACCACGAGCGCGGCGAGCGCGTCGCCGGTCCAGAGGTGGGCCACGAATGCGGCGTCATCGTCGCGCAGCGCGGACTCCAGCTCGCCGAGGGATGCGGACGCGTGCGTCGTGGGGGCGGCCGCCGCATCCGCCCAGTGGATGCGGCGCACCTCGTCGCGCAGCTGCGCCTCACGTTCGCGGGCTGCGGCATCGTCGGCGAGACGCAGTTCGCGCAACTCGGTGAGGGCGCGGGCGACCCCGCCGTCGGCGGGTGGCCGGAGCGGCACCAGGCTGTTGCCGAGGCCGCGCACGCGTTCCGACCAGGCGAGCACCTGCTCCCCGTCGCCCGTGTCGAGCGCCGCCCGCACCCCGACGGCGGCCAGGTGTCTGCCGTACACGGCGGCGCTGCTGTACAGCTCGAGACTGCCGAGGCTCGCCTGCCAGCCGGAGAGGGTGTCGATTCCCGCCGCCGCGACCGCGAGCACGTCGGCGGTGTCGCCACGCGCCCGCGCGAGTTCGGCATCTACCTCCGCCGCGCGCACCTGCACGGCGATCGACGACGACGGCGTCGCGCGGGCCGTGTCCCGGGCGTCGACCGCCTCGTCGCGGCGCCCGTCGCCCAGCGCGCGGAGCGCGGCGGCGAGGCGGAGGAGGGCGGCGTCGTCGGGGCGTTCGAGTTCTTCCAGAGCGTGGGCCGTGGCGTTCACCTGGGTGGGGCGTGCGGTGTGCCCGGCCCTCAGCCGCCCGGTGAGCACCAGCGCGTCTGCGCGTGTCGCCCAACTGGTGTTGCCGCGCGCCCGCAGCCGCCGCGCCGCCCGCGAGGCGACCGCGGCCGCCTCCTCCGGATGCTCCACCAGCAGGGCGCGGGCCAGCAGCACCTCCGCCTCGGCCTGCGCCTGCCGCAGTCGCCGCGAGCCGTACACGCGCACGACGCTCCGGAGCAGCCGCACCGCATCCGTCGTCATCCCGGCGGCGAGGAGCGCCTCCGCGCGGTCGCCGTCGCAGACCGCACCCATCACGGGCGAGAGCGGGCCGAGCACGCCGGCCGCCGCATCCATGGTGCGGATGGCGTGGGCCAGGTCGCCGCGCAGCAGCGCCGCGTACCCGGCGTTGCTGTTCGCCTTCGCCTCCTCGACCGGGTCGCCGGCCCGCGCGAAGGCCTCCGCCGCGAGCGCGAAGTCGGTCTCTGCGCCGTCGGGGTCGGAGCGGTCCAGGCGCACCAGCCCGCGGTTGAGGTGTGCGCGCCCGAGGCTCAGCGGCCGGTCGTGCAGTTGCTCGATGGCCTGCGAGAGGTCGCGGATGGCGTCTTCGGTTCGGCCCTGACGCAGCGCCAGCAGCCCGCGCTGGCTCACCAGCACGGCGCGGGTGCCGACGCTGATGCCGCGTGCGGTGAGCGCCCCGTCGATGCGTGTGATCGCCGCATCGGGCGACCCGGTCTCCGAGTCGAGATACGCCAGCGTGCCCTCGACGAGCGCGGCGGTGTCGGGGTCGGGGGAACGCGCGAGCGCCTCGGTCAGGTCGCGGCGGGCGGCGGCGTGACGCCCCGCGTTCCCCGCCGCCACCGCGCGGGCGTAGAGCTGGGCCGCGGTGAGGCGCCCCGCCATCAGGCCGACCGCAGGCGCGCCAGTACGGCGCCGACGGCCTTCCGCGAACGCTCCACCGACGGCTTCTCGGCGGATGCCTGCAGCTCGGCGGCGATCATCCCCGCCACCACGGGGGCGGCGAACGAGGTGCCGCTCCAGACGCCGAACCCGCCGTTGAAGTCGTCGGGGTCGATCGTCTCGCGGTCGAGACCTCCCCACGGCGCGGAGGCGGTCGCCTGCACACCTCCCGCGAAGGGGCCGCCGTCGGCAGCATCCGGACCACTGGGCAGCGTGCTCATCACGGCTGCACCGCGCGCGAACGTCTGCACCCACGGCCCCACGTTGCTGAACAGCGCCACCGTACCGTTCGGGTTGCGGGCTCCCACCGACACGAGCGGGGCGGCATCGCCGGGGTCGAGCCACGGCGAACCGCCCGCCGGCTCCGGATCCCACGGGCCGAACGCGGCAGGGAACAGGGGGCGGTCGGTGGAGTCGTTGCCCGCCGAGCACACCACCACGACTCCCGCGCGCCGGAGCGCGAGCAGCAGCTCCGCGACGGTGATGTCGAACGCCGACCGCCACGGGGTCTCGTGGTAGTAGCCGAGCGACAGGTTCACGACGTCGAGCCGGTCGCCCGCCTGCACCCGCGCGACGAGCGTGACGAGCGCGTCGACCAGGTCCTGCTCCTCCCACAGCCCATCCGAGCCGGCGATCCGCACAGGCGCGAGAAGCGCGTGCGGGGCCGCCTGATGCACCAGGCCGGCGACGAACGTGCCGTGACCCGATCCGCCGTCGATCATCCCGTCCAGCGGACCCAACTGGTCGGGACGCCGCTCGGGGTCGTCGGCCGGGTCGGTGGCGCCGGCGGCCGAGAAGACCGCCCGATCCACCACCGGGTCCAGCCAGGGGTGGGTGCCGCATCCGGTGTCGAGGATGCCGACCACCGCGTCGCCGTCAGGCTTCGGGGTGTCGAGGGCCGGGTCGGGGCCGACGTATGCCACCACCTGCCGGCCACCGCTGCCCGCGTAGCCGTACTCGCCGGCCGGGTTCGTGGAGTGGAACGGGTTCGTGGAGTGGAACGGGTTGGTGGAGTGGAAGGGGTTCGTCGAATGGAACGGGTTCGTCGAGTGGAAGGGGTTCGTGGAGTGGAACGGCGCCAGCTCGCCCACGTGCTCCAGCCCGATGCCGGGCAACTCGATGCCGCGCTCGCGGGCTCGCCGCAGCAGGTCCCACGCGTCGGGTGCGGGGGCTGAGCCCTGGGGTGCCCGCAGACGGAACCGCTCCGACCCCGGCGACCCCGCGGCCCACGGGTAACGTGCGAGCCGCTCCTTGCGCACCTCGTCGGTCTCCTCCACCTGCGCGACCCGGCGGCGTGAGCGGACGGGTTCCAACGTCCAGCCGAACTCCGCCACCAGCTCCGCGAGCGCAGCCCGCGCGGGCGCATCCGCCGGAAGCAGGGTCGAGATCAGCAGCCGGGACGGCACATACCCGGTCGACATCGCCGGGTCGACCTCCGCGTCATCGCGGGTCACCACCCGAACGACGCCGCGCGGCAACTGCCGTCGTGCCCGATCCGTCCAGTCGCCCGATTCCTGCAGCTTCGCCATCAGTTCCCCTCCGTCTGCGTTGCGTTACAACTCGAAATCGCCTGTCACCGTGAAGCCGTCCTCGCCCGCGAGGCGGATCACCAGCCGTGCCGTGCCCGACACGGTCCGCGTGAACTCGAAGCGTCCGTCCGCGCCGATAGCCGTCTCAGCCACCTCGGCGCCGTCCACCTCGAGCGATACCCGGCCCTCGCGGGGCGGCGCCAGCCAGCCGTCGATGCGGCGCTCGTCGCCCGAGTCGTCGACCCGCAACAGCAGGGTCACCGCCTCCACACCGAACTGCACGATGCGCGGGGCGGCCCCGCGAACGCCGGGCAGGCTCACCTCGTCGGAGACGAGCAGCAGCTCGCGGTACTCCTCCGTCAACCGTGCGGTGCCGATGGCGACCAGCACGTCCTCCACCAGCGTCGCCGGCATCGGGTCGCGAGTGTTCCACGCGTCGCGCAGTTGGGCGAACAGTTCCGCATCCGTACGTTCCGGCATCATGTGCCCGCCTCCTCGCCCAACAGTTCCCTCAGCTTGCTCAGGCAGCGGCCGCGGGTGGGGCCGATGCTGCCCACCGGGATGCCGAGCTCCGCCGAGAGGTGGGCGTAGTCGGGCCGCTCCGCGAAGGCGATGATCCGGATGAGGCGGCGGCAACGCTCCGACAGTGCCTCCACGGCGCGCCACAGGCGCTCGCCCTCCAGGTGGCGGTCGGCGGTCGCATCCGCGGCTTCCGTCGGTTCGCCGAAGAACTCCAGCGCCTCATCCTCGACCGGGTCGCTGCGGCCCTCCGAGCGGGCCACCCGCCACGACTCGCGCCGGGCGGTGGTGGTCAGCCAGGCGAGCACGGTGCGGGGTTCGCGGATGTCGTCACGGCCGCGCACCAGCGCCAACCACGTCGACTGCACCACATCCCGCGACTCCTCAGGGTTCAGACCGTGAGCGCGCGCCACATGCCAGAGCGCCGGCGACACCAGCCGCACGAGGTCGTCGATCCCCGCGGGGTGCCCGTCGCGCCACGCCGTGAAGCGTGCCTCCGCGACCGCCCACAGGGGATCGGCCCCGCCGTGCGCGGCCGAATCGTTGCGGACGGTTTCCCCGTCGCTCATGGATTGAATCTTCACCACTCATGAGGAGCGGCGAAAGCCCCCATTGATACATCGGCGCGTGAACGCGCCCCGGATCAGCGGAAGTTCACGAACTGCAGGGCGACGTCGAGGTCCTTGCCCTTCAGCAGCGCCATCGTCGCCTGCAGGTCGTCGCGGCTCTTCGACTGCACCCGCAGCTCGTCACCCTGGATCTGCGACTTGATCGACTTGGGGCCCTCGTCGCGGATGATCTTGGAGATCTTCTTCGCGTCCTCGCTCGAGATCCCCTCCTTCATCTTCGCCTCGATGCGATACTCCTTACCGGAGGCGAACGGGTCGCCCGCATCCAGCGACCGCAGCGAGATGCCGCGCTTGATGAGCTTCTGCTCGAACACGTCGAGCACCGCCTTCACCCGCTCCTCGGAGTTCGCCTTCATGAGGATCTTCTCGCCGGAGAACTCGATCGAGGCGCCCACGTTCTTGAAGTCGTAGCGCTGCGCGATCTCCTTCTGCGCCTGGCTCAAAGCGTTCTGGGTCTCCATCGTGTCGACCTTGCTGACGATGTCGAAAGAGGAATCTGCCATGTGGCCATGCTAGGACTTGTCGGATGCGCGGCTCCCTTCCGATCGTCGGCGCGGTGCTCGCGGCGGTCGCCGGGGTGGCGCTGCTGATCGTCGGGATCACCTTCTTCCTGGCGCCGCGCGGCGGCAGCGGCGGCCCGCTGACGGTCGACCGGGAACCGTTGCCCAGCTGGGCGCCGCCCGCGGATGCACCGCTCGCCGCATCCGCCCCCACCGGCCCCGGCATCCAGGGGCTGCCCGACCCCGACTGGCTGGCGCGCACCGCCGACGCCACCGGCATCCCCGAGCGGGCGCTCGCCGCGTACGCGGGGGCGGCGCTCGTGAAGGCGGCCGAGATGCCGCAGTGCGGTCTCAGTTGGGCGACCCTCGCCGGCATCGGCGCCACCGAGTCCGACCACGGCCGGCACGGTGTCTCGCAGCTCGACGAGAACGGCACCGCCACCCCCGGCATCTTCGGGGTCGCCCTCGACGGCAATGGTGTCGCCCTGATCCCCGACAGCGACGACGGCGAGATCGACGGCGACGCCGAAGCCGACCGGGCGATCGGCCCGATGCAGCACATCCCGCAGACGTGGCGCAACTGGCACGTCGACGGCGGGGTCGACGGCGTCGAAGACCCGCAGAACATCGACGACGCCGTGCTCGCCGCCGCGAACTACCTGTGCCGGGCGAGCACCGCCTACGAGACCGAAGACGGGTGGCGCGCCGGCATCCGCTCGTACAACAGCCCCGACTTCTACCTCGGCACGGTCGCGAAGTTCGCGGTCGAGTACGCCGAAGCCGCCCGCTAGCCGCGCCGCGCCGTGCTCGAACGCACCACCAGCTCGAACGGCAGGTCGATGTTGAGCGCGTCGGGGGTTCGGTGCTCGGGGTGCAGCTCGTCCATCAGCACCTCCACCGCCATGCGGCCCTGCATGTCGGGGAACTGGGCGATGGTGGTGAGGCCGAAGAATTCCGCCAGCTCGTGGTCGTCGATGCCGATGATCGACACGTCGCCCGGCACATGCATGCCCAGGTCTTTCGCGGCGAGGATCGCACCGATCGCCATCTCGTCGGATGCGGCGAAGATCGCCGTCGGACGCCCCGCCGGGTTGCCGAGCAGTTGCTTCGCCGCCCGGTAGCCGCCCTCCATGGTGAAGTCGGCGGCGTGGAAGTGGTGCTCGGCCGGGTGCAGGCCCACCGCCTCCATCGCCTCGATGTAGCCGTGGCGGCGGTTCGTGGGCAGGTGGAAGTCCATCTCGAGCGCGTCGCCGCCGATGTGGGCGATCTCGGTGTGGCCGAGGGCGAGCAGATGCTCGGTGGCGAGGCGGCCCAGTTCGACGTCGTCGAGGCTGAGGGTGCGCACGCCCGGCAGCGGGCCGCCGACGCCGACGATCGGTTTGCCGAGGTCGAGCAGGCGCTGCACCTCGTCGGCGGTGAGTTCGAGCGACACCGCGATCACCGCATCCACCCGCTTTCGTAGCAGGAAGTGCTCGAACACGAGTCGGCGTTCGTCGGCGCTGCCGCCCAGGTTGTAGAGGGTGAGGTCGTAGCCGCGTTCCAGCAGCGCCGACTCTGCGCCTTCGATGACGGAGCCGTAGAACCAGCGGTTGAGGAACGGGATCACAACACCGACGTTGCGGGTGCGGCCGGTGGCAAGACCCGAGGCGCTGGACGAGACGACGTAGCCGAGCTCGTTCGCGGCGGCGACGACCCGTTCGCGGGTGGTGGCCGAGACAGACCCGCGACCTGAGAGCGCGCGCGACACGGTGGCGGCGGAGACGCCCGCGAGCTGGGCCACCTCGTGGATTCCGGGCACGCGTCCTCCTGCGCTGGGTGTGACGCTCGAAATCCTACAGATCGCGGCGGATGCGGCCGATTCGACCGTGTCCGCGAGTACCCTCCGGACCTTGTATCCTTGTCAGGCGCGTGCGGTTGGTGCCTACACGAGTCGGGCGTGCACCTGGCGAGTTACCCAAGCGGCCAAAGGGATCTGACTGTAAATCAGACTGCTCTGCATTCGGGGGTTCGAATCCCTCACTCGCCACCAACGGAAGCGCCCCCACGTGGGGCGCTTTCTTCGTTCCGCGCCCCGGTGTCGCCCGAACCGTCGCGAACTGCTCCCGCAGGGCCCGTTCGCGACCATTTCTGACGGTTCGGGCGACACCGGGGCGTGGTATCGATGAGGGATGTCGGTGGTGGTGGTCGAGGGGGTCAGCGACGCGATCGCGGTCGAGACGCTCGCGAGGCGGATGGGGATGCCGGTGCCGCATGTGGTGCCGGTCGGCGGGTCGAAGGGCATCCGTCGTGCGGCGAGGGAGCTCACGGGCGAGCGACTGCTGGGATTGGTCGATGCGCAGGAGCAGGCCGACTTCGCCGGCCACGTGGATCAGCTGTTCGTGTGCGATCCGGATCTTGAGGGCGAGTTCGTGCGCGCGTTCGGTGCGGATGGGGTGCTCGCCGTGATCGAGCAGCAGGGCGAGCTGGCGTCGTTCCGCACGCTGCAGCGTCAACCCGCTCAGCGTGGCCGCACCGTCGAACGCCAGCTCATCCAGTTCTTCGCCGGGCGCAGCGGCAAAAAGTCCCGCTACGCCCAGCTGCTCGCCGACGCGATGCCACTCGACCGCATCCCGGCGCCCATCGCCGCGCTGCTCGCGGCGCTCCACCCGTGCCAGGCTGGAACCCATGAGCTCTGAGCTGCTGGATGTCGCCCGCCGGATCGCCCTCGAAGCGGGGGAGCTGGCCGCACGCCGCCGCCGCGATGGGGTCGAGGTGGCGGCCACCAAGTCGAGCATCGTCGACGTGGTCACGCAGGCCGACCGGGATGTGGAGCAACTCATCCGCGACCGCATCGCCGAGCAGCGCCCCGGCGACGCCATCCTCGGGGAGGAGGGCGGCTCCACCGGCGGCACCAGCGGCATCACCTGGGTCGTCGACCCGATCGACGGCACCGTCAACTACCTGTACGGCATCCCCCACTACGCGGTCAGCATCGCCGTCGTCGAAGGCGACCCCGACCCCCTCACCTGGAAAGCCCTCGCCGGCGTCGTGCTGAACCCCGCCAACGACGAGCTCTTCACCGCCTCCCGCGGCGGCGGCGCCTTCCTGGGCGACCGCCCCATCCGGATCGCGGACGCGGTGCCGCTGGAGCGCGCCCTCGTCGCCACCGGCTTCGCCTACGACGCCGCCATGCGCGGACGCCAGGGGGATGTGGTGGCGCGGCTGCTGCCGCAGGTGCGCGACATCCGCCGCCAGGGCACCGCGTCGCTCGACCTCACCTACGTGGCCGCGGGGCGCCTCAACGCCTACTTCGAACGCACCCTCAACCCGTGGGACCACGGAGCCGGCGCGCTCATCGCCGAAGAGGCGGGCGCCGTGGTGCGGGGCCTCGGGGTGGAGCGGCCCAGCCGCGACTTCCTCATCACCGGGCACCCGGATGTGGTGGGGCCGCTGGAGCAACTGCTCACCCGACTGGGCGTCTGACCTGCACCTCGTCTGACCCTCGGACGCGGACTGGCCGGTTCGGTATCGGTTGTATAACATCGAATGGATTCCCGACCCGAACCCTGCCCGTCACGGGCTCCCGAAGGAGAGCGCATGAACCACTTCGCGCCCCGCGGTCGAGCCTGCTCGCGGCACACGAGATCGTGACGGCGGGCGACCTCTCGCTTCCCCCGGCGACATCCCGACGCGAGCTCCGCGAACGTGAGCGAGCGGCGAACGAGCACGCCACCAACCCGGCGGCCCCAACCCTTGAGGCGACCGTTCCCCCGGCGCTGAGCGCCAGCCTGCCGCCGGCCCCCGCACGGGCCGTGCCGCCGATCCCCGAACCGACGATGCTCGCCGTCGAACTGTCGGCCGCACCGCACCGCACGCACCGCCGCTCCGTCGGGTCGCGTCTCCTGTCGTTCGCCGCGCTCCTGTTCGCGGGCGCCTTCATCGTCGGCGTCACCGTGCCCGCCAACGCGCTCGACGTGTTCGCCGCATCCGAGACCGCAGACACGTCGCTGCTTGCCGCCGCCACCAAGGTGGAAGGTCAAGCGGTCGAGGTCGAAGGCGGCGACGTCACCGTGGCGGCACGCGACGGCTTCGAAGTGAAATCGTGGGCCGAAGTGCTGAAAGCCCAGTACGGCACCCGCAACTACAGCTACTCGATGAGCGGGTGGACGGGCGCCGTCCGGTGGCCGTTCCCGTACGTCGTGCCCATCTCATCCGGCTTCGGCGAACGTGCAGCGCCCTGCCGCGGCTGCTCCACCGTTCACAACGCCATCGACCTGACGCCCGGCGCCGGCGCCCCCATCTACGCCATCGCCGACGGTGTCGTCATCCGCCGCGAACCGCGCGGCGGCAGCTGGGGCAACAACCTCACCCTCGAACACCAGATCAACGGCCACACCGTCACCTCCAGCTACGCGCACATGCAGTGGGACTCGTCGCCCATCGAACTCGGCCAGACCGTGAAGGTGGGCGACTTCCTCGGGCTCGTGGGTGCCACCGGCCAGGCGACCGGCGCGCACCTGCACCTCGAGATCAAGGTCGACGGCGAATACGTCGACCCCTACGTCTGGCTGAAGGCCAACGCCGGCTGACCCTCCCCGCTCACTCAGCGGAGAAGCGAGTCGAGCGGGGCGCGCGTGCGCTCAGGCGCGGTGCTGGCATCGGGTCTGGCGGGAGCGCGTCGACGCGAAGCGCCGGCACGCGGGGGCATGCGCCGCGCCTGAGCGCACGCGCCCCCCGCGCACCAGCGAGGGTTACTCTGCGACCAGCCAGACGGTGGTGTCTCCGGGGAGGTGGTCGGCGGCGATGGGGCCGCTGGCGAGCAGCACGCGACCCTCGGGGAGGGGTGCGGATCCGGCGCCCGTGTTCGCGACGACGGTGACGGTGCCGTTGCGGAACGTGAGCACGTCGGTGTCGTCGCTGGGCAGCCACTCGAGGGTGCCTTCGCCGAGTTCGTGGTCGCGGCGGGCGGCGAGCGTCTCACGGTAGAACTCGAGCGTCGACCCGGGCACGCCGACCTGCGCGTCGCGGGCGTAGCTGGGCCAGGTGTCGGGCAGCGGCAGCCAGCTGGCGGCGGTGGGTCCGAAGCCGGTTCCGGGCGCTTCCGCCTCCCAGGGGAGCGGCACACGGCATCCGTCGCGGCCGTAGGTCTCGCCGCCGGTGCGGAAGAAGCTGGGGTCCTGGCGGGCTTCGTCGGGCAGGTCGATCACTTCGGGCAGGCCGAGCTCTTCGCCCTGGTAGAGGTAGGAGGAGCCGGGCAGGCCGAGCATGAATGCGGTGGCGGCGCGGGCGCGGCGCAGGCCGACCACCTCATCCGGGTGCGATTCCGACTTCGGGCCGAGGCCCTGGCCTTGCGGGGGCGGCGGGTTGAGGCCGAGGCGGGTGGCGTGGCGGATGACGTCGTGGTTGGAGAGCACCCAGGTGCTGGGTGCGCCGACGGAGCCGAACGCGTCGAGGGATGCGTCGACGACCTTCTTCAGCGGTTCGGCTTTCCACGGGGTTTCGAGGTAGCTGAAGTTGAAGGTCTGGTGCATCTCGTCGGGGCGCACCCAGTTGGCGAGCTTGGACAGCGGCTCGACCCAGGCTTCGCCGGCGAGGATGCGGTCGGGGCCGTACTCGGCGAGCACGTTGTGCCAGTCGCGGTAGATCTCGTGGACGGTGTCTTGGCCCCAGTAGGGGACGTTCTTCTCGTCGCCGCCCATGCTGCCGGCGTCGGCGGGCGGGGTGTAGTCGGGCAGACCTTCCGCTTTGGTGAGGCCGTGGGCGACGTCGACACGGAACCCGTCGACGCCCCGGTCGAGCCAGAACCGCAGCACGCCGCGGAAGTATTCGTGGACGTCGGGGTTGGTCCAGTCGAAGTCGGGCTGCGAGCTGTCGAACAGGTGCAGGTACCACTGGCCGGGGGTGCCGTCGGCTTCAGTGACGCGGGTCCAGGCGCGGCCGCCGAACACGGACTCCCAGTTGTTGGGCGGCAGTTCGCCGAGGTCACCCTTGCCGTCGCGGAACAGGTAGCGGGCGCGTTCGCGCGACCCGGGGGCGGCGGCGAGCGCCTCCTGGAACCAGACGTGGGCGCTGGAGGAGTGGTTGGGCACCAGGTCGACGATGACGCGGAGGCCGAGCTCGTGGGCGCGTTCGAGCATGACGTCGAAGTCGGCGAGGGTGCCGAAGAGCGGGTCGATGTCGCAGTAGTCGGCGACGTCGTAGCCGGCGTCGGCCTGCGGGGAGGTGAAGAACGGCGACAGCCAGATCGCGTCGACGCCGAGGTCGGCGAGGGCGGGGAGGCGGTGGGTGATGCCCGGCAGGTCGCCGACGCCGTCGCCGTCTGCGTCGGCGAAGGAGCGGGGGTAGACCTGGTAGATGACGGCGGTGCGCCACCAGTCGTCGCGCTGCATCGCGCGGCCGTTCGTCGTGTTCACGGGGTGGAAATCCTTCGGTCGGGGAGCATCCTCGGGCCCTCCGATGGTAGCGAGCGCCTGTTACGTCGACGTGTCGCCGTCCGCAGCCGTGCGGCGGGGAGGGGATGTGCGGATGACCCGCTTGTGTTTCCCCGATGTAAACGCTTGCATCCGGGCTTGTCAACTTTCGGCAACGATCTGACGGCAACTTCGATGCCGACTTGACATACCGGCCTTCGGTGAGTTGTGATTTCGTGCAAACGCTTGCACCGAGCGTTTCCGGAGAACGGCCTCCACCCCGGCGGCCCGCATCCGCACACAGGGAAAGGACACACCAATGAAGGTGACCAAGAGAGGCTTCCTGGGGCTCGGCTCGATCGCCATCGCCTCGGCATTCGTGCTCACCGGCTGCCAGGCCTCCTCGGACAACGGCGGCGACGCGCCCGAGGGCGGCACGCTGACCGTCTGGGTCGACGCGGAGCGCGTCGACGCACTGAAGGGCGCGGCGGACGCCTACACCGAGAAGACGGGCGTCGAGGTCGAGCTCGTCTCGAAGGACAACGCCACCATCAAGGACGACTTCATCCAGCAGGTTCCGACCGGTGAAGGCCCCGACATCACCATGGGCGCCCACGACTGGCTCGGCGAGCTGACCACCAACGGCGTCGTGGCGCCGCTCGAGCTCGGCGACTCCGCCGGTGACTACCTCGACGTGGCCATCCAGGCCGCCACCTACGACGGAACCGTCTACATGCTCCCGTACGCGGTCGAGAACATCGCCGTGCTGCGCAACGCCGACATCATCCCCGAGGCGGCGACCAGCTTCGACGACATGATCGCGAAGGGCAAGGCCGCCGGCCTCGCGCAGCCGTTCGTCGTCGAGCAGGGTGCCGAGGGCAACCCGTACCACCTGTACCCGTTCCAGACCGCGTTCGGCGCCCCCGTCTTCGGTTCGACGGATGCCGGATACGACCCCACCGACCTGCAGCTCGGCAACGCCGGCGGCGAGGCGTTCGCCACGTGGCTCGGCAGCCAGGGCAAGACCGGCACCGGCGTGTTCAACACCGACATCGACGGCGCCATCGCCAAGCAGGCCTTCCTCGACGGAACGGCGGCCTTCTGGCTGACCGGCCCGTGGAACGTCGGCGCGGCCGTCGACGCGGGCATCAACGTCGCCATCGACCCGACGCCCAGCCCCACCGGTGACCCGACCCAGCCGTTCGCCGGCGTGAAGGGCTTCTTCCTGTCGTCCGAGTCCGAGAACAAGGTCGCCGCGACCGACTTCCTCGTGAACTACCTCGGCTCGGAGGACGTGCAACTCGAGCTCTTCAAGGCGGGCAACATCCTCCCCGCGCTGAGCTCGGCCGCCGAGACCGCCTCCAGCGACCCGATCATCGAGGGCTTCGCCGCCGTCGGTGCGGACGCCGTAGCGATGCCGTCGATCCCCGCGATGGGTTCGGTGTGGCAGTACTGGGGTGTGGCCGAGGCCGCGATCATCAACGGTGAGGACCCGGTTGCGACCTGGCAGAAGCTCGCCGCCGATGTCCAGGCTGCGATCGGCTGACCTGAAGCGCTGAATCGGGCCCGCCGGTCGAGCACTTCGACCGGCGGGCCCATCCGCCCGTCAACCCCTTTTCGGAAGATGTGACCCCGATGGCTCAGACCTCCACCGCGAAGCGCCCGGTCGCGCGCGCGGCCGCCCCGACGCGCGACTCCGTGCGGGCGGTGCTCATCAAGATCGCGCTGCTCGCGATCATCGACGCGATCTCGATCTATGCGGCGTTCGTGCTCGTGCTCCAGAACAACTGGCTCGTCGCGATCCTGGTGCTCGCCGTCACGGCGCTCGTCAACTGGATCTACTTCAGCAAGCGCCTCATCCCGGCCAAGTACCTCACCCCGGGCCTCATCTTCCTCGCCGTCTTCCAGGTGTTCGTGCTGCTGTACACCTGCTACGTCGGCTTCACCAACTACGGCACCGGCCACAACGGCACGAAGGAGCAGGCGGTCTCGTCGCTCCTCGCCTCCTCGCTGCAGCGGGTCGAGGATTCGCCCACTTACCCGGTGACCGTCGTCGACCGCCTCGGCGAGCTCGGCCTCCTCATCACGGACCCGGAGACGGGCGAGGCGTCCGTCGGCACCAACGACGAGCCGCTGAGCGCGGTCCCGGATGCGGAGTTCGACGGCGACAAGGCGGTCGCCGCCCCCGGCTGGACGAGCCTCTCCTTCCAGGACGTCATCGCCCGCACCGACGAGATCACCGCCCTCGCGGTGCCGTACTCCGACGACCCCAACGACGGCGCCCTCCGCACCCCGGACGGCAGCAACGCGTACCGCTACCTCTCCACCCTCGAGTACGACGAGTCGGCCGGCACGATGACGAACACCCAGACGGGTGTCGTCTACACCGACATCGGCACCGGCGCGTTCGTCGCCGACAGCGGCGAAGAGCTTCGCCCCGGATGGCAGATCACGGTCGGCTTCGACAACTTCGTGCGCGCCTTCACCGAGGAGTCGATCCGCGGACCGCTCGTCTACGTGACGGTCTGGACGTTCGTGTTCGCCATCGCATCCGTGTTCCTCACCTTCGCGCTGGGCCTGCTGCTGGCGATCACGTTCCAGAACGCCCGGATGCGCGGGGTCAAGTACTACCGGGTGCTGCTGATCCTGCCGTACGCGTTCCCCGCGTTCCTGTCGATCCTGGTGTGGAACGGCATGATGAACGAGAGCTTCGGGTTCATCAACCAGGTGCTCTTCGGCGGCGCCGACATCCCGTGGCTCACCGACCCGACGTTGGCGAAGTTCAGCGCGATCCTGGTGAACGTGTGGCTCGGCTTCCCGTACATGTTCCTCATCTGCACGGGCGCCCTGCAGGCGATCCCGGAGGAGCTCACCGAGGCGGCCACCATGGACGGTGCCCGCGGGTGGAGCGTGTTCAAGCAGATCAAGCTGCCGCTGCTGCTCTCCACGACCGCGCCGGTGCTGATCGCGTCGTTCGCGTTCAACTTCAACAACTTCAACCTGGTTTACCTGCTGAACAACGGTGGACCGCGCGACACCACCACGAGCCTCCCGGTCGGCCACACCGACCTGCTCATCTCGATGGTCTACAAGGTGGCCTTCACCGGGCAGAACCGTGACTACGGTCTCGCCTCCGCCTTCTCGATCCTCATCTTCATCATCGTCGCGGTGATCGCCGTGATCAGTTTCAGCCGCACCAAGGCACTCGAGGAGATCCAGCGATGACCGCCGCCGACCTCTCGCACCTCCGCAACAACGCGAAGGCGCCGCGCCGCCGCCGTTCCTTCGGGCGCTGGTTCGCCGACACCGGGTGGCGTCACCTGGTGGCGATCGTGGTGACCGTGTTCGCGGTGTTCCCGCTGCTGTTCGTGTTCTCCAGCTCGCTGAACCCGAACGGCACCCTCACCGGGTCGAACGCGCTGTTCTCGGCGATCGGCGTCGACAGCTACTGGCGCATCCTCACCGACCCGCAGAACCCGTACCTGCAGTGGTTCGGCAACACGCTGATCATCGCCGGCGCGACGGCCATCGCCTCCACGCTGATGGGTGCGCTCGCGGCGTACGCGTTCTCGCGGATGCGGTTCACGGGCCGCCGGTTCGGTCTGGTGACGATCGTGGTGATCCAGATGTTCCCGCAGCTGCTGGGTGCGGTGGCGATCTTCCTCATGATGAACGCCATCGGCGACGTGTTCCCGGCGTTCGGTCTGAACACCCACATCGGCCTGATCATGGTGTACCTGGGCGGCGCGCTGGGCGTGAACACGTACCTCATGTACGGGTTCTTCAACACGGTGCCGGTGGAGATCGACGAGGCGGCGAAGATCGACGGCGCCGGCCACGCGCGCATCTTCTTCACGATCATCCTGCGGCTGGTGGCGCCGATCCTCGCGGTCGTGGCGCTGCTGTCGGTGATCGCATCCGTCAACGAGTACCTGATCGCGAGCGTGCTGCTCATCGACCCCGAGAACCAGACGCTCGCCGTGGGTCTCGTGAAGCTCGTCTCCAACCCGCGCTACGCGGACTGGAGTGCTTTCTCTGCGGGCGCGATGATGGCCGCCATCCCGGTGGTGGCGCTGTTCCTGGCGCTGCAGAAGTACATCGTCGGTGGCATCACGGCGGGTGCCGTCAAGTAACCCCCACGTCATACGAGAGGTCTATCGTCGCCGCATGAGTTCCCCCGCCGCGCTTCCGCATCACGACGGCTCCCCGCTGTACGTCTCGGATCAGCATCCGTCGCTCGGTTCGGTGGTGTCGCTGCGGCTGCGGGTTCCTCGCGGCTTCGCCGACCTGCGGGTGGTGCGGGTGCGTTCGAACCCCGACCGTGAGCCGAGCTACGCGGACGCGCGCATCGTGCACGAGACGCCGGATGCGGTGTGGTGGCAGGCGGAGGTGCGGGTCGAGAACCCGGTGCACGGCTACCGCTGGCTGCTGGAGGATCACGACGCGAACACCTGGTGGCTCACGTCGAAGGGCCTGTCGGGCATCGAGACGCGCGACATCGACGACTTCCGTCTTGTGACGTTCGCCTCGCCGCCGGGGTGGGGTTCGTCGATGGTGATGTACCAGGTGTTCCCCGACCGTTTCGCGCGGTCGGCGGAGGCGGATGCGCGGGAGCTGCCCGAGTGGGCTCTGCCGGCGGCCTGGGGTGACCCGGTCATCCATCAGGGGCCGGGCACGGGCACCCAGTTCTTCGGCGGTGACCTCGCCGGCGTCGCGGAGCATCTCGACCATCTGGTCGACCTGGGTGTGAACCTGCTCTACCTGACGCCGGTTTTCCCGGCGCGTTCCAATCACCGCTACGACGCCCTGTCGTTCGACCACGTCGATCCGCTGCTCGGCGGCGACGAGGCGCTCATCGCTCTGGTCGAGGCGGCGCACGCGCGCGGACTGAAGGTGATCGGCGACCTGACGACCAACCATTCGGGCGACGCGCACGAGTGGTTCCAGGCGTCGTACCGCACCCCCGGTGCCGAGGAGAGCGGCTTCTACCTGTGGCTCGACGAGGGCCAGACCGAGTACGTGTCGTGGCTCGGGCATTCGAGCCTGCCGAAGCTGAACTGGAACTCCGGGGAGCTGCGTGCACGCTTCATCGAGGGCGCGGATTCGGTGGTGGCGCGTTACCTGCAGCCGCCGTTCTCGTTCGACGGTTGGCGCATCGACGTGGCGAACATGACGGGCCGCTACCGCGACGAGGACCTCAACGAGGAGGTGCGCCGCGCCATCCGCCGCACGATGGTGGAGGTGAACCTCGACACGCTGCTGGTGGGGGAGTCGACGAACGACGCCTCCGGTGGCGACTTCACGGGCGACGCCTGGCACGGCGCGATGACGTACGCGAACTTCACCCGCCCGCTGTGGAACTGGTTGTCGGTGCCGGGTTCGCCGGCCGGCGGGGGACTCGGGATGACGCTGGGACGCACCACCGACTACACGGGCCTCGACTTCTATGCGGCGCACCGCGAGTTCGCGGCGGCTTTCCCGTGGCGCACCCGGCTGCACACGATGAACGCGCTCGACACCCACGACACCCCGAGGTTCCTCACCTCGTCGCGTGAGGGTGTGCTGCCGACCGCTGTCGGGCTGGCGATGACGATGCCCGGTATCCCGGTCGTGTGGGCGGGCGACGAGTTCGGGCTCACCGCATCCGACGGCGAGGAGGCGCGCACCCCGATGCCGTGGGATCGCGTCGACGAGTTCGCGCCGACGGTCGACCTGTACCGGCGGCTCATCGCGCTCAAGCGCGAGCATCCGGCGCTCAACGGGGGCGGCATCCGCTGGCTGCACGCCTCGGAGGAGGCGGTGGCGTTCGTGCGCGAGTCGGCGGACGAGTGCGTGCTGGTGGTGGCGGCTCGGGATGCGGCGGAGGTCGATCTGGCCGGTGAGCTGCCGGATGACGCGGTGCTGCTGGAGGGTTCGGTGTCGTGGAACGCCGGGCTCGTGCATGTGCCCGGCCCGGCGTTCCTCGCGTGGCGTCTGCCTGGGGTGGCGCTTCCGGCGTTCTAGAGGGTCGCCGCGAACGGGTCGAAGTCGATCGGCACGGCGGGCACCGGCGCGACAGTGCTCTGCACGGTGACGAACTCGCCGCGCTCCGCCGACTCTTCGGCTGAGAGCATGACGTCGAGCACGTGGTAGCCGAGTTCGCCGCTGGCGACGTGGGGGCGGCCTTCGGCGATCGCGCGGGCCATGTCGAGCACGCCCATGCCGCGTCCGACGACGACGCCCTCGTTCTCGAGCTCGATCCATTCCTGGTCGATGACGCCCCCGTCGGTGGCGGAACGCAGCGGCTTCGCGAGCGCGATACGGCCTTCGAAGCGGTTCGGGTCGGGGATCACGAGGGAGCCTTCGGTGCCGTGGATCTCGACGACGCCGTGACGGGCGAGCGGCGAGTCGAAGCTGAGCAGGCTCTGCGCCTGCTGGCCCGCCTCGAACGCGGTGAGCACCGACATCGTCGACGGCACCTCGACGGGGAACTTCGTGCCCGCCTGCGGCCCCACCTGGATGACGCGTTCCTGGTGGCCGCGCAGGCCGAGCGCGGCGACCCGGTCGACGGCGCCGAACAGGCTCACGAGCGCGGTGAAGTAGTACGGACCCATGTCGAGCAGGGGGCCGGCGCCCTTCGCGAACAGGAACCCGGGGTTCGGGTGGAAGAGCTCCGGACCCTGCCACTGCATGGACGTCTGCGCGAAGAGGGGCGTGCCGATGTCGCCGCGCGCGATGATGCGCTTGGCCGTCTGCAGCCCGGGGCCGAGCACGGTGTCGGGCGCCGAGCCGACGCGCAGGCCGACGGCTTCGGCGTCGCGGAGCAGGCCGGCGGTGCCGCCCCGGTCGAGCCCGAGCGGCTTCTCGGTCCACACGTGCTTGCCGGCGGCGACGGCGAGCGACGAGATCTCGGTGTGCGCGGCGGGGATGGTGAGGTTCACGACGAGTTGCACGTCGGGGTCGGCGAGCACGTCGTCGGCGGTGCCCGAGCGGGCGACCCCGTACTTCTCCGCCTGGGTGCGGGCGCGTTCCACGTCGAGGTCGCCCACGGTGACGACCCGCACATCCGGGAACGAGGTGAGGTTCTCGAGGTAGGTGTCGCTGATCACTCCTGCGCCGATGAGGCCGACGCCGATGGGGCCGGTCACGCGACGAACCCTTCGGTGCGCAGGTAGGCGAGGCTCGCCGCGACGTCGTCGAAGACGTCGCCGGGTGCGTGGTCGTATTCGATCACCGCGTAGCGCAGGGCGGATGCGGCGCCGAGCGCGTCGGCGAGGGGGACCTCACCGGTGCCGGCGTGCCGCTGATCGAGGCTGTCGGAGCCGAACGCTTCGGCGCCGGGCGCCCACGGGTTGCTCGCGGGCACGATGCCGTCTTTCACGTGGGCCGCCACGAGGCGATCACCGAGGCGGGCGACGAGGGCGGGCACGTCTTGCGCTCCCGCGAGCGCCCAGAACAGGTCGAGTTCGAGCGCGACGCGCGGGTCGAGCAGCGACACGAAGTGCTCGTAGGCAGTCTGGCCGTCGAACGACGCCACGAACTCCTGCGCGTGGTTGTGGTAGCCGACGGTGATGCCGAAGCCGGCGGCGAGGTCGACGACCGCGTTAAGACGCTCCGCCACATCCGCGACGCCGTCTTCGGTGAGCCAGCGCTCGGGGGCGACGAACGGGTCGAACAGGGTGGTGATGCCGACGGCGGCCGCGGCTTCGAGCACGATCTCGGGTGCGGGGGTGGGGATCGACCCGTCGGGCGTCCACAGTTCGTCGGACAGCAGCGGCGCGTGGCCGGTGGGTGCGGCGAGGCCGCTCGCGTCGAGTGCGGCGCGGATCTCGGCCGGGCGCCGCACGAAGTCGAACGCTTCGACGTTGCGCAGGCCGAGGGCGGCCAGCTTGTCGAGCGAGCCGTGCATGTCGGCGGAGAACTGGGGGGCCAGCGAGTAGAGCTGGACGGAGGCTTCAGGAAGCGCCACGGTGACCTTCTTTCGTACGTCGTCGTCGTGAGGTGAATCGAGAGTAGCAGAAATACCTCCGGATGGAAGTTTTTGTGACCGCTACTGTGAGGGCGTGGACAGCGACAGCGGCGACCCGACCGTGATCGGCCGCCGCGGCTCCTACGCGAAGGGGGTCGCGCGGCGGCAGGAGATCCTCGACCGCGCCATCGAGGTCTTCCAGGAGCGCGGGGCCGACGGCACATCCCTGCGCCGCATCGCCGAAGCGATCGGGGTCTCGCACGCCGCGCTGCTGCACTACTTCGACTCTCGTGAGCAGCTGTTGGTCGCCGTGTACGAGCACGCAGAGGCGAAACGCGCGGGTGCGCCGGATGTGCCGGAGCCGGGTGCCGTGCAGGGGATGGTCGACGCCGCCACCCGCAACGTGACCGTTCCGGGGCTGGTCGAGCTGTACAGCACCCTGGTGGCGTCGTCGCTGGAGGCGGGCAGCGAGCACAGCAAGGCGTTCTTCACGCGCCGATTCGAGGGGGTGCGGGGTGACGTCGCCGCTCGCCTCCGCGCGGAACAGGCGGCGGGCACGGTGCGCACCGATGTGGATGCCGACCAGGTGGCGGCGATCATCGTCGCCGCATCCGATGGCCTGCAGATCCAGTGGCTGCTCGACCCGACGATCGAACTGGAGCGCACCCTGGGCGTGCTGGGGACGCTGCTTCGGTCGTGACCACGGTCGGCCACAGCCGCCGCGACGTCACCGCACGCGCTTGATGGGGATGATGGCGAGCGCGCCGATCAGCGTGACGGCTCCCGCGGCGAGGAGCATCGCGAGGTAGTTGCTGTTGTCGTCGACGCCGATGCCGAGGAACAGCAGCGCGAACGGTGCGGCGAACGACTGGGGGAGCGCGTTGGCGATGTTGAGTACGCCCAGATCTTTGCCCGCGGTCTCGGGATCGGGGAGCACGTCGACGATGAGCGCCTGGTCGACGGCGATGTACATGCCCCATGCGAACCCGAGCATGATCTCTGCGATGTAGAACTGGGTCACGTTGCTCGAGAATCCGAGCATGATGAGGCCGACCCCGAACAGGGCAGTTGAGCCGGCGACGAACACCTTGCGTCGTGCCAGCCGGTCAGACAGCCACCCCGAGAACGAGGCGCTGATCAGCAGGGCGATCGTGTAGAGGAGCACGCCGAACGCCACGGCCTCCGTCGCCGCCGCCACCTCGAGCCCGAGGTGGTGCTGCATGTAGAGCAGGCGGAACGTGGTGAACATGAAGCTGCCGAGGATGATGAGCAGGCGCGACCACCATGCGAGCGCGAAGTCGCGGTGCGTGATCGGGTTGGTCCAGAACGAGCCGATCAGCGTGCGCAGGCGGAGGCGTTCCGCCGGCCGCTCAGGCAGGCCGTCACGCATCGCGGCGGCGTAGATGAGGATGAAGGCGATCGCCAGGATTCCGGGTGCGATGAAGAGCACCGGCAGGTTGCCGACCATCAGCACGGCCAGGTAGGTGCCGCCGAGGATGGCCACGTTCTGTGCGACGGCGATGACGCTCGCCCCGCTGCCGCGCTGGCGTTCGGGCACGTTGTCGGCGAAGCTGGCGACGAGCGTCGCGAGGGTGGCGTTGGCCGCGATCTGGCAGACCAGCCATCCGAGGGTGAGCGCGAGCTGATCCTGCGCGTACGCGACCAGCGCCAAACCGCCGGCGAAGACGACCACGCCGCCGACGAGCCACGGACGTCGACGGCCCCAGCGCGTGCGGGTGCGGTCGCTGAGTGCCCCGGCGAGCGGGTTGGCGAACAGCGCGCCGAGCGCTCCGAACGGGAGGACCGCCCCGAGCAGGGCGGCGGGGTTGTCGGGGGAGAGCTCCTGGGCCTTCAGCTGCAGACTCACCATGACCGGTGAGAGCAGCGCGGCGAAGAGCCCGAACTGCGCGAGGAACAGGCCGACGAAGTACTTCCGCGGCGCTCTCGGTGGAGCCTCCACCTGTGTGAACTGATCGGCCGGATCGGTGGACAGCGACATGACGCCTCCTTGCATCAAAAGTAACCAGTGGATGGTTTTCAGCGATGCTAGAGGAAGTGCGTGGCCGGATCAAGCCGTATGGCTGACATTGAGTATCTTGTGGATAGATCGAATGGGCATGTGAGCTCGTCGGTGGCGAGAAGGTTGGGGAGGAGCGTGTGGCGTGAGCGGCCCTCTGCGGATGCTAGGCTCTTCCGGTGCCGCGACGTGTTCGCGGAACGCCCCGATAGCTCAGTGGTAGAGCACTTCCATGGTAAGGAAGGGGTCGTCAGTTCAATCCTGACTCGGGGCTCTGTTCGTCGGAGCGGGGCTCCACCCTTGTTCCGGCGAACTTGCGGCTGAGTAGCTCAGTTGGTGAGAGCGCACGACTCATAATCGTGAGGTCGCGGGTTCGAGTCCCGCCTCAGCTACCGTCTCATTCCGCGTCGTCGCTGGGAGCGCGTGGTCTGCCCCCTTCCCGAAACCATTCACCTCTGGCAACATTTCGCCATGGGCGATTGGGACTTCTTGCACGGGCTGAGCGGCCAGGAGCTCGAGGATGCGATGTCGACCGGAGCAACTGCTGAGGAATGGGCGTGGATTGAAGCCCAGGAGGCGAAGAAGTCGCAGGAGGCCGAGCAGAAGCGGAATCGCGACGCCTAAGCGTTCTGCAGCGCCGACGGAACCCCCGATCGCGCCCGCAGCGCGGTGGGGCTCCCGGATCCGGCCCGGCTCGAACGGGCTGCCACCCTCGCCGACTGCGGGTTGGATGCGGCCTTACCGGGTAGACGCACCTTGGGCGGATTCGGTACGAGGCTACGGTTTCGCCAGATAGCTCCACAAGGTCACTGAACACGGGCGCGGTGAGGGGGCCGCGCGAGGTCCGATTCCGACCCGAGTGCAATGGTGCCGTTCAATTTCTGCAGCTGTTCAATTAATTTGAACGGCGCTGTAGGTTGGACACATGAACGAATACTCGATGGTCGAGGGCGTGGTCGACGCCTTCCGCGAGTACGGGTTCAGCGCCGAGGTGGTAGCTGCCCCGCAGCAGATCGACGGGTGTTTGATCCTCGAGAAGGAAGGCGTCAGGCGGGAATTCTCACTGGAAGTAAAGCTTCCCTTGACCATCAACGCTGGCGTGATACCCAATCAATCGGGACACCTCTACGTCACGGACCACGTATCTGCGCGGACGGCCGAAGTGCTGCGTCGCATGGGCGTTCAATACATCGACGCCGCGGGCAACTTGTTCCTTGAAGGCGGCGGCTGGTACATCGACATCCGAGGCCGGAAGCGACATGAGGCTACGGAGCTCACAGCGCAGTACTTGCGGCTTGAGGCGCCCACCAACCTATATAGCGCGAAGCGCGCGCAGGTCATCTTCGCACTTCTGACATGGGGAGACCTTCTCGGTGCGTCGGTCCGGGAACTCGCCGAAGTAGCGGGCGTGTCGACGGGCATCGCAGGGTCGACGACAAGCGAACTGCGCCGCCGTGACCTCTGGCCAGACTCTCCCCAGCCACGTGAGGCGTTGATCGACGGCTGGGCATCCGCGTTTCCAGAAACCCTTGCTCGCTCCCTGACGATTCGCGCTGTTCGTGCCGAAAACCTCGAAGCCTTCTACGGGCCGGTCCTCGTGAGTGGGGAGGCAGCGCCGTCGGCACAGATGCGAGCGACGTCGGGGGTGGTCTATGTCGACGAACTCACGACCGAGCTTCTTATGGAAAACCGGTGGCGGACCGATGGGAGTCCCAACCTGGTCGTCCGGCGACGGTTCTGGTCCCGGAAGGATGAACTCCCGCACGGAGAGGCGCCTCACCTCCTCGTATACGGCGATCTTCACGCGTCCGACGATCCGCGTGTCCGCTCCGTGGCGGTTGAGTATCGCCACCGGCTGTGAAGCCCATGTTGGAGCTCCCACGTGATTCCGCGGCGGGTCTTGTCGTCTCCGCTCTCCGCGACCGACTCGATCCCGAACATCCGCCGATGCTCATCGGCGCTGAGGCGCGCGACATTATTCATGCCGAGCTGGGTCATTCGTTCCCCAACCGGGCAACGCAGGACGTGGACCTCGCCTTCGCGATCCCCGACTGGCATGCGTACGATCGGCTGGTCTCGGGGCTTGACGCGATTCCCGACACTGGGATCGCATTCCGAGTTGCTGGTATGCACGTCGACTTCATGGCATTCGGTTCCGTCGAGGCGCCGCAGGGCACCGTCGTTCCGCCCTTTCGGCAGGCGGATCCGCTAGATGTCTTCGGCATGACGCAGGTGTACGCGGCTGCTCGCGACGCGACATTTGGCGATGGTCTTGAGATCCGCCTGCCTACGGTTGCCGGCTACGTAGCGCTCAAACTGAAAGCCTGGATCGACCGGTCGGCCGTCTACAACTACAAGGACGCGCCCGATCTTGGCCTCGCACTCTTCTGGGCGACGGAATCGACGTCGTTCGCGGATCGCTTCTGGTCCGACGTGGACACCGTCGGTAGGTGGCAAGCGGACGCGGGTCTAGGTGGCGCCGCCCACATGGGAGAAGACATGCGACAAGTGCTTGGCGCGACGGCTGCGGAACATGTTGCCGACGTATTCACCGCCGACACTCGCGATCGGCTCGCGCGAGCCCTGGAGAGCGGGCGTCGCGAGCTTGCCCTGGGTGATCTGACTCGACGCAGGGCGCTACTCGAGGCAATGACAGACGGCCTCCGCGGCTGAATGCCGTCAAATCTGTGAGGAGGAGGACCTCACGGTGGTCGACGCGCTCGACGACGCCACCGCGGTCATCCGCCGCAGCGGCAACGGTGGGTGCACGTGGTCCGCGCTGGCGCTCGCGGATGCGATCCTGGCCGACGACAGCGAGACGGCTCGGTCGTGGTCGCTGTCGATCGATCCCTGCGGAGAGCTGTCGGTCGACGTGCCGCCGGAGGGGTTCGATGATGCCGTCCGCGACATTCACGGGCGCTGGGTCAGCTCAGGTCGCCACGACATGCGGATCACGGTGACCGCTGACACCGACCCCGACGAGTACGGACCCGAACGCGAAGTTCGCATCGACAGCCTCGACGAAGGCGCGCTCCCGTAGTGTGCGTCCCCCGCGGCGGCCTGCGGCCGGTGGCAGGCTACTCACCCACCCAGAACCCCATCTCCGACAGCTTCGACGCCCGTGCCTCGCTGTCCGATCGCCAGTACCAGGGCTGCCAGGTGGCGTTGTCGCGCAGGCCCGCGTAGGCGGTCGACCTTGCTCGCTTCTTGAGCTTGTTGTTGCGCCAGTTGTACTGGTCGAACACCGACATGATGTTGGCCGTGTAGGCGCCGGCGAGTCCGGGCGAGCCCTGGATGACGAGGAAGTTCTCGTCGTTGGTGCCGCTCGCCTTCGGGCCCAGGTTGTGCGACCCGGTCATCACCACGGGGGAGGCGCCGAACGGGTCGATCACCACCACCTTGCTGTGCACCATCGCGATGCCCTGCGGCAGCTTCTTCAGCTCCCGTGCGAACCAGGCGGTCGGTTTGTCGATCGCCGCCGGAAGCGTCACCGCCAGGTCGGCGGGCAGCTTCGTCGTCTGATCGAACAGCACCACCGGGGTGCGTTCGGTGCTCGGGTCCTGGTTGAGGGCGCCACGCACGAACAGCGGCTTGCCGTGCGGGCGGGCCAGCGCGGTCTGCACGATGCTGCCCAGCAGGGTCTTGCCCGACGGGCCCGGGTTGAACATCAGGAACAGCACGGCGCGATCCGCCCCCTCGATGAGGGCGCGCGCCTGGGCGAGGTCGACCTCGGCCACCGTCGGGGTGAACCACAGCGTCGTCTTCGCGCCGCCGATCGTGTGGGTGCGGGCGACGCTGTTCGACTGCTTCAACGAGCGGGGTGTGGATCCGGCGGCCGCGCTCAGCAGCTTCCACTGGGTCAGGTAGTCGGCGGCGATGCCGGGGTCGTCGATCAGGATCGCGTTGTTGGCCTGGGTGCAGAGTCCCGTCTTGGTCCAGTTGGTGCTGCCGGTCCACACCGCGCGAGGCGCCCCCGCCGCGTCGCAGATCACCAGGAACTTGTTGTGCCCGAGGGTGCCCTGGGGCAGCATCCGGTCGTGCAGGTCGATCCGCCCGCGCAGCCGCTCACGCACCTCCGCGTTCTGGTCTCCGCGCGGCAACACGATCCGCTTGCCGGTGTCGGCCTCCTGCTGCTTTTCGGCGGCGGTCTTCGGGCGCTGCTTCCAGCTCCCGTTCGCGAGCACCACGTGCGCGCGCTTGCCCAGCTTCGCGAGGGCTTTCTCCAGCTGCTCGTCTTCGAACTCGTAGAGCGCCGCGTACACGTCGAGCTTCTTCTTCGCGGCCTCCTCGAGCAGGGCGAAGAGGCGGGCGCCGAGACCGCCGGCGAGGAAGTCGCGGAACGGGTCGCCCGGGGTCTCGACCACCTCCAGCAGCTTCTTGCCCGCCTTCGCGGGGTCGTCCTTCACCCCCAGCCGACGCGACACCCACTGGGCGGCGACGATGCCGCGGTTGAAGTAGGCGTGCAGGTGGGGCGCCACCTCCGCGTCGAGGGTGATCTCCGGCGTCCACGCGCTGGCGTTCTGCTCGTCGGGCACCAGCGCCCCCTTCGGCCCGACCATCGGCACCACCTGGTACTGCAGCCGATCGCCCGGCTCGGCCATGTAGTCCGTCCACTGGTAGCGCTGGATCGGCCACTCGGTCGAGGGGCGCCGTTCGCCTTCGGTGTGCTTCTGGCCCGCGAAGCCCACCCAGGTGCTCACCACCTCGGGGGACCCGTTGCGTCGTCGTCGCAGGGCGAAGCCGCGGCAGTCGGGGATGGCGTCGTCGGTCTTCCACGCGATGTAGACGTCGTCGCCGTTGTGGTAGGTCCGGATTCGCATGATCGCACCCTTCGAGGGGGGTGGTGCAGCCAGGCGCGGTGAACACCGCGACCGCGATGGTACTCCTCGGGCGGCGGACCCGACAGGTCGTCTTCGTCGGCCTCCCTCTGGTGCTGGCGCGACCGCGGGGCCAAGATGTGCGTACCGGATCGAAGGAGTCCTCATGGCCACCACATCCCGCCCCTTCGGCGTCACGCTCGTCGCGATCATCGCCTGGCTGAGCGGGGCGTGGAGCATCGTGCAGGGCGTCATCGCCCTCATCCAAGGAATCCCTACCTGGAACGTGCTCGCCGCGTGGGTCACCATCTTCATCGGTGCGATCACCATCGTGGTGAGTCTGGGGCTGTTCAAGGGCGACCCGACGTCGCGGATCGTCGTGCTCATCGTGCTCGGCGTGAATGTGATCATCCACGCTGTGACCGCCTCGGCGGGCGGACTCCCGTGGCCGGCCGCACTCCCCGCGATCGTGCTCGGACTTCTCGGGATCGTGCTGCTGTTCACCCCGCGCGCCAACGCGTACTTCCGCGGCTGACCGGGCGACACCCGGCGTCGCTACTCTTCGATCCATGAGCAACGCCCGGCCGCCGGCGGCACGCCCCGCGGGTCCCGACGCGTCCGAAGGCGACTGGATCTTCCCGCTCAGCGAGACCGCCGCCACCACCCGCGCCGCGCTCGTCGCCGGCGCATCCGCGCTGAGCCTCGTTCTGCTGGTGGTGCTGGCGGCACTCTCCATCGTGCTCACCGTCACCCAACCCGGCAGCATCGTCCCGTGGGTGCCGATCGCCCTCGTGCCGCTCGCCGCCGGCAGCATCGCCGCCTGGCGGTGGGAGCCGATCCCGGTGCTCGGCTACGTGGCGATCGCCCTCGCGGCGACGGGGGCGTTCGTCGCCCTCACCATCGCTGTGGCGCAGTCCCCGGCTCAGGCCGCCGCCGGCACCGCCGGCTTCCTGCTCTCGATGACCACGAACGTCGCCGTGCTCACCGGGGCCGCATCCGACCGGTGGAGCGGCGGCATCGCCGGTGCCCTCGGAGGGTGGGTGCTCGCCGAGGGCACCATCGCGGTGACGGCCGCGTTCGTCGGCCTGCCGTACCGGCTGGATGTGCCCCCGATCGCCATCGCGTTGGGGGTCGCTCTCGGGTATGCGGCCGTGCCGCTCGCCCGCGCCCGCGCCCGCAGCGGAACCGTGTCGTTGGAGCTCGCCGACCGGCGCACCCGCACCCGGCGCCTGCGCGAGGTGGAGGGTCGCGAGTCGATCGCGGTGCTGCACGACACGCTCCTGGGCGAACTGGCGACGCTCGCCGTCCGCGCCCCCGGGCCGTTGACGGATGCCGAACGCACGCGACTGGTGGCGGGGCTCGAATCGGGCGCCATGTTGCCGTTGCTGCGCGACGAAGCGCCCCCGGCCGAATCCGGGGTGGGCTCGATGCTGGTGTCGATCGGCGCCGCCGGCGGCGTCCGGGTCGTGCTCGAGGGGGAGGTGGCGGCGCTCGACGCGGTGGCCGAACCGGCGCACTCGGCACTCCGGTCGGCGCTCGAGCAGTGCGTGGTGAACGTGGCACGGCATGCCGGGGTCTCGGAGGCGTGGGTCGCGGTGGGCGCCGTGGACGGTGAACTCAGCGTGACCGTCGTCGACGAGGGCGTCGGGTTCGACCCTGGGTCGGTGCCGCACGACCGCCTCGGCCTCAGTGAGTCGGTGCGCGGACGGGTGGAGCGGTGCGGCGGCACCGTGCGCGTGTGGAGCAGTCCCGGAGCCGGAACCTCGGTGCACATCGTCGTGCCGATGGGGGTGTGACGTGTTCCCGGCCCGCATCTCCCCGCAGCAGCTCGACCCGCTCGCCGGCGTGACCGCGCAGGCGTTCGCGTGGGTGTTCACCTTCGCCGCGTTCGCCACCTCGGTGGGCCTCACCCTGGTGCACCGGGTCGAGTACCACGACCTTCCGCTGCTCCTCGGGGCTTTCGCCGCGCTCGCGGCGGCGGGGCTCGTCGCGATCCTGGCGAGTTCGCCGCGGCGGGCGCCGTTCACCTGGCGGGCCTCGGTGGCGGTGCACGTGTTCTGTCTCACCGCGGTGGTGCTGGAGGCGGCGGCGCAGTGGGGCACCAACGCGGCCGTGCGCTCGGACTGGGCTCCGCTGGCGCTCGCCCTGCTCATCATGGCCACCGGATGCTTCCGCCCGGCTCTCGAGATCCTCGCCCTCACCGCGGTGAGCGCGTCGGTCGTCGCGGGCGTGACGGTGGCCGGGTCGTTCGCCGCCGTGTCGATGCTGCCGCCCGCCGTCTATGCGGGCCTCACCGCCGGCCCGATCCTCGCCGCGGGAGTGGGGGCAGCCGTGTTCTCGACGACGCTGGTGCGGCGACTGCAGCGGTGGCGCGACGAGACGCGGAGTGAGCGTCTCGCCGCCGTGGAGCGGATGCGGGAGCGGGTGCGCGACGACCTGCGCGACGAACGTCTCACCCTGATCGAGGGCGAAGTCGGACCGTTCCTGCGCGACCTGCTCGCCCGCGGCGAGACCGACGAGCACACCGCCGAGACGGCGCGGCAGCTGGCCGATCAGCTGCGCCGGGCCCTCGTCGAGGAGGCGGACGGCGTGTGGCTCGACGGGGTGGTCGGCGAACTGCACGACCCCGACGGCCTCGCCACCCGCATGGATGAGACGCAGCGCGCCGCCGTCGAGGCGGCCTGCACGGCACTCGCCGACCGCCGGGCACGCGCCACGCTCGAACGCGCCGGGCGCCGCATCCGTCTGGTGTTGGTGTGGGAGCGCGGCGGTCGCGGGCGCCTCGGCCCGGAGCTGCAGGCGATGCTGCGGCACGTGTTCCCGGGCGCGAGCATCCGGCCGGGCAAGCGGCGGGTGGAGGTGGAGTTCGGCGACGCCTAGTCGCCGGGCTCCGGTTGCACCTGCACGGCGTCGAACGCGCGCGCACCCTCGGGTGTCATCCATTCGGCGAGCATGCGGTGCACCTCGCCGGCCATGTCGATGGAGCGGTCGAAGAGCCACTGCGCCTGCAGGCCGTCCATGAGGGCGGTGAGGCGGAGGGCGGCGTCATCCGGGTCGAGGTCGGCGCGAAGGTGACCCGCCCGGATCGCGCCGCGCACCGCCCGTGCGGTGCCGCTGCGGATGCGCTCGTAGCGGTTCACGAAGTAGGCGCGGGCCGGATGGTCGGGGGCCGACGCCTCGGACGACAGGCGCACGAACAGCTCGATGAGGCCCGGCACGAGCCGGTTGTGGTCGGCGAGATCGACCATGCCACGCAGCACGCCGATGGCTCCGGCGCCCTGCGTGTAGGGCGCGAAGCGGGCCTGGTCCTCCACGTCGCGCGCCTCGAGCACCGCCTCCAGCAGGGCTTCTTTGTCGGCGAAGTAGTGCAGCAGTCCCGCCCGCGAGATGCCGCAGGCGGCCGCGATCTCGAGGATCGTCGCCGAGAGGAAGCCGCGCTCCGCGAAGTGTTCGGATGCGGTGCGGATGATCGCGTCGCGGCGTGCGCGGCCCTTCGCGTAGCCGCGCGTCGGCGCATCCGACGCGGGGTCGGCGGCGGTCTCGACGGCACTCACGAATGTGAGGCTAGCACCGGAGTTGACAAAACCGACACAAGTGTAGATATTTGTCATCACTCACCGCGGAGTGCACACGGCACCGCGGACGGACGAAGGAGTTCCCGTGACCGAGGCCCGCTTCCCCTACCAGGACGCAGCCCTGCCCACCGAGCAGCGCGTCGACGACCTGCTCTCGCGGATGACGGTCGAAGACAAGGCCGGACTCATGTTCCAGCCGATGGCGCCCCTCGGCACCGACCTCGACGAACCCGGCATGTTCGGCTCGCCCTCGATGCGCAAGATCCTCGACCGTCGGATCACGCACGTGAACATCCTCCAAGGTGCATCTGCCCGCGAACTCGCCGAATGGCACAACGCCGTGCAGCGGCTCGCCCACGAGACCGACCTCGGCATCCCGTTCACCATCTCCAGCGACCCGCGCCACTCGTTCTCCAACAACCCCGCGGCCGCCCTGCTCGCCGGCCCGTTCTCGCAGTGGCCCGAGTTCCTCGGCTTCGGCGCCCTCGACGACCCCGAGCTCACGACGCGCTTCGCCGAGACCGTGCGCCGCGAATATGTCGCCGTCGGCATCCGCACCGCCCTGCACCCGCAGATCGACCTCGCCACCGAGCCCCGCTGGGCCCGCGCATCCGGCACCTTCGGATCGAGCGCCGCCGTCGCCGGGCGCCTCGGCGTCGCCTACACGGTCGGCCTGCAGGGCGAGCAGCTCGGCGCCGACTCGGTGTCGACCATGGCCAAGCACTTCCCAGGCGGCGGCCCGCAGCTGAATGGCGAAGACCCCCACTTCGACTACGGCCGCGAACAGGTGTACCCGGGTGGGCAGTTCGAGCTGCACCTGCAGCCGTTCCGCGAACTGATCGCCGCCGGCGTCAGCCAGCTGATGCCCTACTACGGCATGCCCGTCGGCACCGAGTACGAAGAGGTCGGCTTCTCCTTCAACAAGCAGATCATCACCGGCCTGCTGCGCGAACAGCTCGGCTTCGACGGCGTCGTCTGCACCGACTGGGGCATCCTGTCGCGCACCTTCTGGGGCGTCGAGCACCTCAGCTACGAGGAGCGCATGATCAAGTCGCTCGATGCCGGGGTCGACCAGTTCGGCGGCGAGTTCCAGCCGAAGGTGCTCGTGGGGCTGGTGCGCGCCGGCACGATCCCCGAGGCACGGCTCGACGCGTCCGTGCGGCGACTGCTGCGCGAGAAGTTCCGCCTCGGTCTGTTCGACGGGGCCCGCTACGTGGATGCGGATGCCGCCGATGCGATCGTCGGCACCGCGGAGGCGCGCGCCGCGGGCCTCGCCGCCCAGGTCGCCTCGCAGACCCTGCTGGTGAACGCCGACGGTCCCGCCCACCTGCCACTGACGGGTCAGCCGAACGTGTACGTCGAAGGGATGGAGCCGGCGGCGCTCGCCGGGTGGGCGAACGTCGTCGCCGACCCCGCCGAGGCCGACCTCGTGATCGTGCGCACCTCGGCCCCCTGGGAGCAGCGCGGGGTGCCCGGCGACATCGAGTTCTTCTTCCGCGCCGGTTCGCTCGAGTTCCACGACGACGAGCTCGCCCACCTGCGGGAGCTCGCCTCCCACGCGCCGCTCATCCTCGACGTGTACCTCGACCGGCCGGCGATCCTCGCCCCGGTCGTCGAGATCGCATCCGTGGTCACCGCCAACTACGGCGCCTCGGATGACGCGTTCGCGCAGATCCTGTTCGGTGCGGCTGAGCCGAAGGGTCGTCTGCCGTTCGAGATCCCGTCGTCGATGGCCGCCGTCGAAGCGAACCTCGCCGACGTGCCGAACGACACCGTCGACCCGACGTTCACCTTCGGGCACGGGCTCCGCTTCGACGCAGGTTGGTCGCCGGCAACGCGGCCCGACACGTCGACCACGACCATCCGCGTCGCGGCCCCCGCCACCCGCTACGACCTCGCCGTCACCCCGCTGAAGGTGTTCCTCGACGACCCCGAGGCGCGCGCCATCCTCGACGAGCTGGTGCCCGAACTGCCCGCCCACCCGATGATCGGCCTCGCCCAGGGGATGCCGTTCGAGACGGTGCTCGGCATGGCCGCCGCCGAGGCGCCCGCCGAACTGGTCGACACGCTCCGCACCCGCCTCACCGCACTTCAGCCGAAGTGAGTCCCGACACCCACTGACCCACCCCTCACCCAACACCCACAAGAGAGAAGCCATGACAACGACGTCAAGCTCCAACGAGATCACCGACCTCAACAACGCACCCGACGCCGACGAGAAAGTGAAGATCCGCGGCCCGCTGCGCAAGCTGCTGCTGTGGCTGCTGCCGGCGAACGTCAGCATCTTCATCCTCTGGGGCGCGATCCCGGGGCTGCTGCTCGCCCTCCAGGTGGCGGCGATCGACGAGGAGAACAAGGTCGCGAACCTCGCACTCGTCACCACGATCGGCGCGTTCGCCGCGATGATCGCACAGCCCGTCGCGGGTGCGATCTCCGACCGCACGCGCAGCCGGTTCGGCCGTCGTGCCCCGTGGATGGTGGCCGGTGCGCTCATCGGCGGTCTCGCGCTCGTCGGGATGGCGTTCGCGAACACCCTCCTCATGATCGCGATCGCCTGGACGATGGTGCAGATCGCCTACAACTTCGCCCAGGGTCCGCTCTCGGCGATCCTGCCCGACCGCGTGCCGGTGCGCGCCCGTGGCACGTTCGCTGCCATCGGTGGTGCCGCGACGATGATCGGCGCGATCGGCGGGCAGGTGGTCGGTGCGTCACTGGCCCAGAACATTGGCGCCGCCTACGTCGCGCTCGCCGGATTCGCGCTCATCGTGATGACCCTGTTCGTCGTGTTCAACCCGGACCGCTCGAGCAAGGACCAGGTGAACCCGCCGTTCCAGCTGCTCGACTTCCTCCGCACCTTCTGGGTGAACCCGATCAAGCACCCCGACTTCTTCTGGGCCTTCGCCGGGCGCCTGCTCCTGTTCACGGGATACTTCGGCGTCACCGGCTACAACCTGTACATCCTCAACGACTACGTCGGCATCGGCGACCTGGCGGCCTCCACCGGATACGTGCCGATCCTGGGCCTTCTGGGGCTCGCCGGAACCCTGCCGGCGATCCTTGTCAGCGGTCCGCTGAGCGACAAGGTCGGACGCCGCAAGATCTTCGTCTTCATCTCGTCGGTGGTCGTCGCCGTCGGCCTCGTCGTGCCGTGGATCATGCCCACCATCGGCGGCATGATGCTGATGTCGGTCATCATCGGCGTCGGCTTCGGTGCCTTCATGGCGGTCGACCAGGCCCTCATGACCGAGGTGCTGCCGAGCGCCGACTCGTACGCCAAGGACCTCGGCGTGGTGAACATCGCCGCCACCCTCCCGCAGACGCTCGCCCCCGCCGTCGGCGGCGCGATCGTGCTGGCCTTCGGATACGCGGGCCTCTTCCCGGTGGGCATCGCCCTCTCGGTGCTGGGTGCATTCTGCGTGTTCATGATCAAGTCGGTGAAGTAGCCACCGCACCCGAACCGCATGAGGATGAGATGACGCAGAGAGAAGGAACGACCGCATGACCGACGCGAACCTCGACGGACTCAGCACGGAGCAGAAGGCGGCCCTCGGATCGGGTGCCGACTTCTGGACCACCAAGGCGGTGGGGGATGTGCCGTCGATCATGATGACCGACGGACCGCACGGCCTGCGCAAGCAGGAGGGTGACAGCGACCACCTCGGTCTCGCGGGCAGCGTGCCGGCCACCTGCTTCCCGCCGGCGGTCGCCCTGTCGCAGACCTGGGATCCGGAGCTCGCCGAAGGCGTCGGCTCGGCGCTCGGCCGCGAGTGCCAGGCCCACGACGTGCAGGTGCTGCTCGGGCCGGGCGTGAACCTGAAGCGCTCCCCGCTCGGCGGCCGCAACTTCGAGTACTTCTCCGAGGATCCGCTGCTCGCCGGCGTGCTCGGCACCGCCTGGGTGCGGGGGCTGCAGGAGCAGGGTGTGGGTGCGTCGCTCAAGCACTTCGCGCTCAACAACCAGGAAGACGACCGCATGCGGTCGAGTTCGGACATCGACCCGCGGCCGATGCGCGAGCTCTACCTGCGCAGCTTCGAGCGGGTGGTGCGCGACGCGCAGCCGTGGACCGTCATGTGCTCCTACAACCGCGTCAACGGCGTGCAGGTGGCACACGACCCGTTCCTGCTCACCCGTGTGCTGCGCGACGAGTGGGGGTTCGAGGGTGCCGTGGTCTCCGACTGGGGTGCCGTGGTCGACCGGGTCGCCTCGGTGGCTGCCGGCCTCGACCTGCAGATGCCCGGCGGTGACCCCACCCCGGATGCCGAGGTCGTCGACGCCGTCGCCTCCGGTCGTCTCGCTCCCGAAGCCCTCGACGCGGTCGCCGCGCGTGTGGCCCGCCTCGCCCGCACGGCCCGCGCCGCCGCCGAGGTGGACGCCACCTTCGACGTCGAGTTGCACCACGGGCTCGCCCGGCACGTCGCCGGCCGCGCCATCGTGCTGCTGAAGAACGACGGCGACCTGCTGCCGCTCGCCGCATCCGGGTCGATCGCGGTGGTCGGCGAGTTCGCCCGCACCCCGCGCTACCAGGGCGGCGGCTCGTCGCACGTGAACCCGACGAAGCTCGACGTGCCGCTCGACGAGCTGCGCGCGCTCGCCGGCGACGCCCGCGTGGACTTCGCGGCCGGGTTCACCGTCGACGGGTCGGGCGCCCAGCCGGAGCTGGTCGCCGAGGCGACCGCGCTCGCGGCGGCGGCGGATGTGGCGGTGCTGTTCCTGGGTCTCGACGCCTCGCAGGAGTCGGAGGGCTTCGACCGCGACGACATCGAGCTCCCCGTCGAACAGCTCGAACTGCTCGAGGCGGTCGTCGCCGTGCAGCCCCGCACCGTGGTGGTGCTCAGCCACGGCGGCGTGCTGCGGCTCGCCCCGGTGGCGGCCCTCGCGCCGGCGATCCTCGACGGCGCCCTGCTCGGCCAGGCGGGCGGCGGCGCGATCGCCGACGTGTTGCTCGGTGCGGTGAACCCGTCCGGCAAGCTCACCGAGACGGTGCCGCAGCGCATCCAGGACACCCCCGCGTACCTCAACTTCCCGGGGGAGGGTTCGCACGTCCGCTACGGCGAGGGTCTGTTCCTCGGCTACCGCTGGTACGACGCGCGCGACATCGAGGTGACCTACCCCTTCGGTCACGGCCTCTCCTATACGTCCTTCGCCTACGGCGAGCTGGCTCTCGCATCCGACGGTGACGACATCGTGGCGCGGGTCGCGGTCACCAACGGTGGATCGCGGGCCGGCCGTGAGGTCGTGCAGGCGTACGTGTCGCTGCCGGAGTCGACCGTGCAGCGGCCGGTGCGCTGGCTGGGCGGGTTCGCATCCGTCGACCTGGAGCCCGGCGAGACGGCCGAGGTCGAGATCGTGATCGAGCGTCGCGACCTCGAGTACTGGAACGTGCAGCTGGACCGTTTCGTGCTGGAGGAGGGCGAGTACGAGGTGGCGGTCGGCTCGTCGAGCCGCGACCTGCGCGCCAGCGACAGCGTCGACCTCGACGGTGACGACGTGCGCGTGCCGCTCAGCATGACCTCCACCCTCGGCGAAGTGCTCGCGCATCCGGTGGCCGCCGAACTCATCGCCGAGCACATGTCGGCGATGCCTCTCGGTGGCGAAACGGGCGCATCGCTCGGCATGGACATGATGCGGATGATGATGAGCATCCCCGTCGGGCGGGTGATCGCCTTCGCGGGCGGCCAGGTCACCGCCGAGCAGCTGGAGCAGTTGCTCGCGGCGGCGAACGGTGCGCCGGAGGAGGCGGCCCGCTAGCCTCGGGCGCATGACGACGACGCCTCCCGCAGAGATCGAGCAGTATCTCGCCGGCTTCCCGGCGGAGCAGCAGCAGATCCTGCGGGAGGTGCGTCGCGTCATCGTCGAGGCGGTCGCCACGGATGCCTACCCGGTGCCCGTGGAGAAGCTGCGATACGGCATCCCCGCCGTGCAGCTGGAGGGTCGCTACTGGTTCCACTTCGCCGGGTGGAAGAAGCATGTGGGCGTCTACCCGATGGCTGAAACCGGCGACGCCGGTTTCGAGGCGGCCCTCGCGCCGTACCGGGCGGCGAAGGACTCGCTCAACTTCCGGTACGACCGCGAGGTGCCGTACGAACTCATCGGCCGCTGTGCCGCCTGGCTGGCGGAGCGGCACCCGGCCGGCTAGCTGTAGGTGCCGTAGGTCGGGTACATCGACGAAATGTCGACGAACAGCTGCTGCATCATCACGAAGGCCCAGATGATCGACCCGATGGAGTAGAGCACCGTCAGTCCGATGTACACCCACAGCGGCGCCCCCGACGTGTGGACCACCTTGCGCAGCACCACGTGGCGGCCGATGAGGTAGACGATCGCGTAGAGGAAGGCGAACGCCCAGTGGAAGGGGCGCACCACGCCCACCGCGACAAGGTGCTTGTAGTCGCGGAACGCCGCCACGACGGTGAGCGCGTATGCGGCGGCGCTGAGCACCATGATCAGCACGTAGAAGGTCACGAAGTTGGCGAACCACGAGCCGAGACCCACAGTCGACCCGCTCTCCAGTGCGAAGACGCCCCGCATGTAGCCGGTGAAATCCCAGAAGAAGACCGGGATCGCGGCCACGAACGTGGCGCAGACCACCACCCAGATCCACGCGTTGTCGACCTTGGTCCCCTCGGGCAGACGCGGGCGCTCGTACCCCGCGGCGACTGCCGCCGGCGCGGCGACGTGGTCGGTCCAGCCGCGGCCGTCCCACCAGCGCTGGGCACCGGATGCGTCGGGGTACCACCCCGGTGCGGGGGCGGGATTCGTGGGGTCGGTCATCGCTGCTCCTTCGTCCTCCGGCAGCCTACGGCCGTCACCCCAGATGGTGAGCAGTGAACTCGCGGATCTGCGACCGTCGCTCGGTGCCGTCGACGCCTGGCTCCACGAGGAGCACCGGCGCGCCGAGGCCCGCGATGAGCTCGAGCTCGAGTTCCCGCCGGTGCCGCATGAACTCGACGTACCCGTCGAAGCCGTGCAGCCCCATCCGCAGTCCGTATCCCTGACCGGTGTGGTACTCGATCACGGCGTCGAGCCATTCGCGCGGGCGTTCCGCCGCGGCTCGGGTGAGCACGTCGGCGGGGTCGCCGGGGTCGAGGTAGATGATCGCGGGCCGGTGCGCGCGCACGGCGTCGAGCAGGGCTGCGACGTGCCCGCCCAGTTCTGCGGCGGGTCGGTCGTGTCGGGCGATGTAGGCGCACACCGGGTTCTGGATGAGCACGCACTCCCACACCTGCACCGCGGCGGGGGCGGTGGCCCCGAATCGTCGCCAACTGGCGAGCAGCACCTCGTGGTGGGTGTCGATGCCGACGTCGCCGTCGTAGGTGTCGTGGCGGCGCAGGTCATCGGTGATCTCGGCCGACAGCTTCGGATGCATCCCGTACGGCAGCAGGACATGCGGGCCGTCGACCTGTGCTGCGGCGGCGAGGGTCGCCGCCTCGGCGGGATGGCGCCGCCGCAGATCGTCCAGCTGTGCAGGGGTGAGCACGGCCACGCTCTCGAAGTCGGCGGGGTGGTCGGCGCGGCCCTCGGGCCAGTACGCGGCCGGCGCCCAGTCTGTGGTGTCGAGCCATGTCGAGAGCTCGGATGCCGCGGTCGTCTTCCCCGATCCGGGGAGCCCTTCCACGAGGATCATTCCGGCCATCCCACCAGCCTAGGCGTCGTCCGCGGGGCCGCCGATGTCGGTGGTTCAGGGTGGAATGAAAAGAAATCGGCGACACGCCGAAACACAAGATGTAGGGGAATGACATTCGTGGAATTCCCGTTATATAGTGATGACTCACCGAGGTGAAAACCTTGGACCACCAGTTGAGACTTCTGAAGGAGGTTGCCATGAACGACGTCGACACCGTCGGTGGCTACGCAGTGCCGGTCGACCCGATGGACGACCTCATGTGCGAGTCCTGCCAGTAAGGCAGAACGCCACCACACAAACCCCCCGGAGCCCCGGCAGACCTCGAGTCGCCGGGGTTCCGTACGTTCGACGCCGGTAGGCTCGGGGGGTGAGCGTCAACCCCGAACTGCAGGGCCGCAGCTACCCGCCGACCCCGCCCTACCTCGTCGGACGTGAGAAGGTGCGCGAGTTCGCCCGCGCCGTCTACGCGACCAACCCCGTCAGCCACGACCCCGAGGCCGCACGAGCCGCCGGCCACGCCGACGTCGTCGCGCCGCCGACCTTCGCCGTCGTCGTGCAGGAGCAGGCTCTCGCCCAGCTCCTCGCCGACCCGGAAGCCGGCATCGACTTCAGCCGCGTCGTGCACGGCGACCAGCGGTTCGCGTTCAGCCGCCCCATCGTCGCCGGCGACGAACTCACGGCCGTCCTCACCGTCACCAGCGTGAAGACGCTCGGCGGGCACTCGATGGTCACCGCCGACACCCTCATCGCCGGCGCCGACGGCGAGCACGTCGTCACCGCCACCTCCACCCTCGTCGTGCGAGGTGACGAATGACCACGCCCACCCTCTCCTCCCTCACCGTCGGCGATGTGGTCGCCGAGGCCGAGTTCGCGCTCAGCCGCGACTCGCTGGTGCGCTACGCCGGCGCATCCGGAGACTTCAACCCGATCCACTACCGCGACGACGTCGCCACCTCCGTCGGCCTGCCCGGGGTGCTCGCCCACGGCATGCTCACCATGGGCCTCGCCGTGCAGCCCGTCGTCGACTGGGCGGGCGACGCCGGCCGCGTCGTCGACTACCAGGTGCGCTTCACCCGACCCGTGCTCGTCGACCCGCAGGAGGGCGCCGTGGTGACCGTGGTCGCCAAGGTGGGCCGCATCGACGACGATTCCGCGCGCATCGACCTCACCGTCTCCTTCGACGCACAGACCGTGCTCGGCAAGGCCCAGGCGGTCGTGCGACTGGACGCGTGACGGTGACCGCGCTCTCCGCCTTCACGACCCTGCAGGTGGGCGGACCCGCCCGCGAACTGCGCGAGCCCGCCACCCGCGACGCCCTCGTCGCGACGGCACTCGACGTGTGGGCCACCGGCGACGACTGGTTGCTGCTCGGCGGCGGCTCCAACGTGGTCATCGGCGACGACGGATTCGACGGCACCGTCATCCGGGTGGCGACGCGTGGCATCGACATCATCGTCGACCAGGACGGCAAGCACGCGCGCGTGCGGGCCGCCGCCGGCGAGAGCTGGGACGCGCTGGTCGCCGCCACGGTCGCGGCGGGACTCTCGGGCATCGAGGCACTCAGCGGCATCCCCGGAACGGTCGGCGCGGCGCCCATCCAGAACATCGGCGCCTACGGCCAGGAGGTGGGCGACCGGCTGGTCGGCATCGACTTCCTCGACTACGAGAGCGGCGAGGTGGTGCGTCTCGACGCGCGCGACCTCGGGCTCGGCTACCGCACCAGCGCACTCAAACGCGGACGTGCGGGTGTCGTGCTCGCCGTCGAACTCGACCTCGACGCGGGCGGCTGGTCGGCACCCATCGCCTACGCGCAGCTCGCATCCGCGCTCGGTGTCGAACTGGGGGAGCGGGTCGCCGCCGTCGACGCCCGCCGTGCCGTGCTGGCCTTGCGCGCGTCGAAGGGCATGGTGCTGGATGCCGCCGACCCCGACTCGGTGAGCGCCGGATCGTTCTTCACCAACCCGATCGTCTCCGAGTCGTTCGCGCGCACCCTGCCGGCCGACGCCCCCCGCTTCCCGGTCGTCGACGACGAAGCGGATCGTGTGGTCGACCCGGGCGCCGAGGTGCCGGCCCTCGCATCCGATGACTACCGCGTGAAGCTCTCCGCGGCGTGGCTCATCGAACGCTCCGGCATCTCGCGCGGGTTCGCGCTGCCCGGGTCGCGGGCGGCGATCTCGTCGAAGCACACCCTCGCCATCACCAACCGCGGAGGCGCCACCGCCACCGAGATCGCGCAGCTGGCCGGGTACGTGCAGACCCGGGTGCTCTCCGAGTTCGGGGTGCTGCTGCAGCCGGAGCCGGTGTTCGTGGGGCTCACGCTGTGACCTCGATCGTGGTGCTCGGCAGCGCCAACATGGACCTCGTGGTGCGTCAGCCGCGTCTGCCCGAGCCGGGCGAGACGATGTTCGGCAGCTCGTTCGACACCGTCGCAGGAGGGAAAGGCCTGAACCAGGCGATCGCCGCGGCGCGGGTGGGCGGCGACGTCGCCTTCCTCGGTGCCGTCGGCGGTGACGCGTTCGGGGCGGCGCTGCGCTCGACCCTCGAGGGCGCCGGTGTGGACACCCACGGACTGGCGCTCGTCGAGAAGCCCACCGGCACCGCCCACATCTCGGTACTCGACGGGGGCGAGAACGCGATCGTCGTCGTGCCGGATGCGAACGAGGTGGAGCTGCCACTCGACGACACCCAGCGGGACACCATCCGGGCCGCCCGGTACCTGGTGGTGCAGTTCGAGCGTCCGTTGCCTCTGGTCGCGGCGGCGGTGGCGTTCGCCCGCGAACACGGGGTGACCACGGTCGTCACGCCGGCGCCGGTGCTCCCGCTCCCGGACGACTTCCTCGACGCCGTCGACATCCTCGTGCCGAACGCCGCCGAGGCGTGCGCACTCGCCGGCGTGGACGACGAGGCGGATGCCGCGCGGGCGTTGAGCCTGCGGGTGGGCACCGTCGTCGTCACGCGTGGGTCGCGCGGTGCGCTCGTCGCCCGCGGGGGCGAGATCGTGACGGAGGTGCCCGCGCATCCGGTGACCCCGGTCGACACGACCGGCGCGGGCGACACGTTCACCGGTGTGCTGGTGGCGCGCCTCGCGGCCGGTGACCCCGAGGACGCCGCGCTGCGCGCCGCATCCGTCGCCGCGGCCCTCGCCACCACCCGCCCCGGTGCCTCCCCCTCGATGCCCGAGTGGGCCGAGGTCGCTGCGCTCCTCTAGAGGAGCCGCAACTCCATCGCGCGGGTCACGGCGCGGGTGCGGTCGTTGACCTCCAGCTTCGCGAACGCGTGCAGCAGGTGCGTCTTCACGGTCGCCTCGCCCAGGTGGATGCGCGCACCGATCTCGCGGTTCGACAGGCCCTCCGCCACCAGCCGCAGCACCTCGAGCTCGCGCGGCGACAGCTCAGGCCCCGACGGCTCGGGCGTCCGGGTGCGCGCCACCAGCATCCGGCTCACGCTCGGCGCGAGCGCCACCTCGCCCGCCGCCACCGCCCGCACACCCGCGAGCAGCTCATCCTCGGGGGCCGCCTTCAGCAGGTAGCCGCTGGCGCCGGCGGCGATCGCCGACAGGATCGCGTCGTCGGTTTCGTAGGTGGTGAGGATCAGCACCCGAACGTCCGGGTGCGCGGCGAGGATGCGGGCGGTCGCCTCGTCGCCGTCGATGCCGGGCATCCGCAGGTCCATCACGACGAGGTCGGGGGCGACGGCCGCGACCTGCGCGAGCGCCTCCTCCCCGCTCGCCGCGGTGCCCGCGATCTCCACATCCGGGGCCGATTCGAGCAGGGCGACGATCCCGGCCCGCACCACCGGATGGTCGTCGACCACGAGGATGCGGATCATTCGGTCTCTCCGATCGGCAGGGTGGCGGTGATGGCGGTGGCGGCCGGCGTGCCGTCGACCTCGAGCGTGCCGCCCGCGAGAGCGAGCCGGTCGCGCAGCCCGGCCAACCCGAACCCGGGGTGCGCGTCCGCCGGGAAGCCGCGCCCATCATCCGACACCCGCAGGCGGGCTGAGCCCCCCGCGACCGTCAACTCCACCCGCGCCGCCGACGCCTGCGAATGCTTCCGCACGTTCGCGAGACCCTCCTGCGCGCACCGCAACAGCACCACCTCCGCATCCCGGGGCAGCGGATGCGGCAGCGACACCTCCGTCGACACCCGGATGCGGGTCTCCCGTCCGAACCGCTCCGCGAGCCGCTCCAGCGCCGCCTGGATCCCGCCGTGGTCGAGTTCGACCGGGGCCGCGGCGGCGACCAGCGCGCGCGTCTCCGCGAGAGCATCCCGCGCACCCGACTCGATGAGTTCGAGGGTGTCGTCGTCGAGCGTGCCGGCGGCGAACGCTCGCCGCGCCCGCTGGCCGAGCAGCACCAACCCGGTGAGCGACTGCGCCACCGTGTCGTGCACCTCGCGCGACATCCGGGCGCGTTCGGCCGTCACCCCCGCGTCGCGGTGCAGGGCGGCGAGCTCATCCTGCGCGGCCGTGAGCTCGTCGAGCAGCCGCGCCTTCTCCTCGCCGAGGGCGGCGATGTGCGAGATCCAGAGACCCATGATCACGCTGAACCCGAACGACAGCGTCTGGGTGGCGAGGATCTGCGGCAGCAGCTCGATCCGTGCGCCGAAACTGATCCAGAACCCGACCCCCACGGCCGCCGCCAGCACCAGGCTGCCGACCAGCGCCCGACGCACCGAGCCGGAGAGAACCCACACCAGCGGGAACGCGATGAACTGGCTCACCGCCAGCTCCGGCGACACCGCGGTGAGCCCCGCAGCGAACAGCACCGTGATGACGAGGAACACCCCCGCCCACCGGTTGCCCTCCACGATGCGGGGCCGCAGCAGCAGGAACGCCGCCAGGTACGCGCCGACGATCGCGGCCCCCGTCAGCAGCAGCGGCACCGGGGTGCCCACCACGACGAGGATCGCGATCATGGCCGCGCCGGTGCCCGTGAGAGCCACGAGCCACCAGCGCGACGTGATCATTCAGCCATCCTTGCGGATCCAGCGGAACGTGAGGCGGGTGACGATCAGACCCACCACCAGCCAGATGCCGCACACGATCGCCACACCGGCGAGGTTCCACTCGCCGCCCACCTCGACCGCCGCGTAGCTCTCGGGGAGGAACACGGCGCGCATCCCGTGGGCGAGCCACGCCAGCGGGAACAGGTTGGCGATGTTCTGCAGCCACTCCGGCAGCATCGAGAACTGGATGTAGATGCCGGAGATGAACTGCAGCACCAGCACGATCGGGATGATGACGGCGGAGGCGCTCTTACCGGAGCGGGGGAGTCCCGACAGTCCGATGCCGAGGATGGCGCACGTGCTGACACCCAGCAGGAACACCCACGCGAACGTCGCCCACGCTTCGGCATCCGTCGGCAACGGCACCTCGAAGGCGACGGCGGCGACCACGATCAGCAGCGCCGCCTGCGCGGTCGCCGTCACCAGCACCTGGCCGATCTTGCCGATGAAGTAGCTCACCACCGACAGCGGGGTGCCGGCGAGACGCTTCAGGGTGCCGTCGCTCTTCTCCATGGCGATGTCGATCGACATGTTCTGCAACCCCGACAGCAGCACACCCGCCGCGAGCATCGCCGGCAGGTAGTACTGCGCGGCGGTGACCGGTTCGCCGTCGGGTGTGCGCCCGAACTCCGCCTCGCTGAACGCCACCGAGAAGATCGTGAGCATCAGCAGCGGGAACAGGAACGTGAAGAAGACGGTGTCGCCCTGCCGGAAGTACGCGCGGATCTCATACCCGGCCCGGGAGAGGCCGTGGCGGATGGTGTGGCCCGCGGGCAGCGCGGGCGCGGTGACGGTGGTCATGCTCGGGTCCCTTCGGTGAGCGCGGATGCCGAGGCGGTCTCGCCCACGAGCTCCAGGTAGATGTCTTCCAGGTTGGGTCGGATCACTTCGAGGCGCTCCGGTTCGCCGGCGGCGGAGATGCGCGCCACCAGCTGGCCGGGTTCGGTGGTGCGCTCCTGCCGGAGCACGCCATCCTCGACCCAGCGCACCAGGGGGATGCGCGCATCCGCCCCGCCCAGTTCGTCGACGGCGCCCAACGCCACCAGCTCCCCGCCGGCGATGATGCCGGCGCGGTCGGCGAGCTGCGCCGCCTCGTCGAGGTAGTGGGTGGTGAGCAGGATGCTGGTGCCTTCGCTGCTGAGGCCTCGGATGAGGTCCCAGAACTGGCGGCGGGCTTCGGGGTCGAAGCCGGTGGTCGGTTCGTCGAGGAACAGCAGCTCGGGGCGTCCGATGATGCCGAGTGCCACATCCACCCGCCGTTTCTGCCCGCCCGACAGCTTGCCGATGCGTGTGCCGGCCTTGTCTTCGAGGCCGACTGCCGCGATCACCTCGTCGACGTCGCGCGGGTTGGGGTAGAGCCCGGCGAAGTGCCGCAGCTGCTCGCGCACGGTGGCGGAACCCGATTCGCCGGTCGACTGCAGCACGATGCCGAGGCGCGCTTTCCAGGCGAGGCCGCCGTGCTTCGGGTCGACCCCGAGCACGCTCACCTGCCCGCCGGTGCGGTCGCGGTAGCCCTCGAGGATCTCGATGGTGGTGGACTTGCCGGCGCCGTTGGGGCCGAGCAGTGCGAAGGTCTCGCCGCGGTGGATGTCGAAGTCGATGCCGCGCACGGCCTCGAACCCCTTGTAGCTCTTGGTGAGCCCCCGCACCTCGACGACGTTCTCTGTGGTCATGGCTCCATGCTGGCCCGCGCGCCGGCCGCTGCCCACCCCTCCCCGGTGGGTTGCCCCTCCACCATTCGGTGGACCCCGCGAGTGGTCAGGGGGTGAGGATGAGGCGGGAGATCGCGTCGGCGAGCCAGGCGCGGTAGGCGTCTTCGGTCCAGCCGTACTCGAGCACCAGCTGGGTGTAGCTCTCGGGGGACACGAGGAACGACAGCGCGGCGGCCAGTTCGGCGTCGGGGGTGTCGCGGGTGAGCAGGCCGCGTTCGCGGAACTGGGCCACGGCGGCCGCGAAGTCGGAGCGGCGGCGCTGCTGCAGCCCCGCGAGCGCTTCGGCGACCGCGGCGTCGCCGGCCGCGGCGGTGAGCAGGCTCGGCCAGAGGCGGGCGATGCGGCTGTTGGCTCCGGTGACGAAGGCGATGAACCCGGCGACGAGCTGGTCGTCGGGGGCGGCGGAGAGCCGGGCGCCCTCTTCGCGTTCGTGGATCGCCCCGGCGCCCTCCGATCCGGTGAACGCCTGGTCGAACGATCCGAGCAGCAGCGCGCTCTTGGGTCCGTTGAGTTTCACGGTCTCGGGCGAGACGCCCGCGTCGGCGGCGATCTGGGCGAGGGAGGTGCTCGCGTAGCCGTCGGCCGCGAACCGGTTGCCGGCGGCGGCGAGGATGCGACGACGGGTCTCGGCGGCCTGGGCGGTGCGCAGGGGTGAATCGTAATCGCGAGGAACCATTTGACTTTCCTAAGAGGGTAGTGAATACTCCGTAAAGCTTATCAATATCCTACCCGGAGACCGCCACCGCCATGTCCTCGCTCCTGCTCTGCTCCACCCCCATCCACGGGCACGTCACCCCCCTGCTCGCCGTCGCCCGCCACCTCGTCGCCCGCGGGCACCGCGTGCGCTTCCTCACCGGGAGCCGCTACCGCGCCGCCGTCGAAGCGACCGGCGCCGAATGGCTCGGCCTCCCGGGCGAAGCCGACTACGACGACACCGACATGAACGCCTCCTTCCCCGGGCGCGTCGGCCGCAAAGGCCCCGACGGCATCCGCTGGGACATGCGCGAGATCTTCCTGAAGCCGGCCCCCGCCCAGCTCGCCGCCGTCGATGCGGCCATCGCCGCCGAACCCGTCGACGCCGTCATCGCCGAGACGATGTTCGTCGGCTCGCTGCTCTTCCTCGTGCGCGAAGGACCGCGACCCCCGCTCGTCACCCTCGGCATCGTGCCGCTCGGGGTCCGCAGCCGCGACACGGCGCCGTTCGGGCTCGGCGTGCTCCCGATGCCCGGCCCGATGGGGCGACTCCGCAACTCGATCCTCGGATTCGTCGCCGGCAACATCATCTTCGGACCGGTGCAGAAGGATGCGGTCGCCATCGCGAAGGAGGCGACCGGCGCCGACCTGACCGTCCCGTTCCTCGAGACCTCGGCGCTCGCCGACGCGCTCGTGCAGTTCACCGTGCCCTCGTTCGAGTACCCGCGCAGCGACCTCCCCGGTCACGTGCACTTCGTGGGCCCCGTATCCCGCACCACCGCATCCAGCATCCCCCTGCCGGAGTGGTGGGACGACCTCGACCAGGGCAAGCCGATCGTGCACGTCACCCAGGGAACGGTGGCGAACGCCGACTTCGCCGAACTCATCGACCCGACCATCGAGGCGCTCCAAGACGACGACGTGCTCGTGGTCGTCAGCACCGGCGGGCGTCCGATCCCCGTGCGCGACTACCCGGCCAACGTGCGCATCGCGCCGTACATCCCGTACGACAAGTTGCTGCCCCGCACCGACGTCTACGTGACGAACGGCGGGTACGGCGGCGTGCACTACGCGATGGAGCACGGCGTGCCGATCGTCGTCGCCGGCCAGACCGAGGACAAGGTCGAGGTCAGTGCGCGCGTCGACTGGACGGGCGTCGGCATCAACCTGCGCAGCAACCGGCCCACCGCGGCCGAGGTGCGCGCGGCCGTACGCCGGGTGCTCTCTGAACCCTCGTTCCGCCAGCACAGCGCCGCCATCGGCCGCGACATCGTCGCGTCCCCCGGGCTCGACGGGCTCGAAGTCGTGCTCGAGCAGGTGATCGCGCGCGGCGCCACAGCCCGCTGACCCGCCGGCCCGCCCATCCGCTGCGCGAGCCGCATCCCCCACCACATCCACCACTCCGCGAGGAACCACCATGACCATCGACACCACCCGCCCGTCCGTACTGCCCGAGGCCGAACAGCTGCGCGCCCGACTCGTCGGGGCGCTCGTGCTGCCCGGCGAGCCGGACTGGCTGCTCGCCGCCACCCCCTGGAACGTCAGCGTGCGCGCCGAGCCGCTCGCGGTCGTGCTCGCGGCGAACGCGAGCGACGTGACGGCCGCGGTCGTGCACGCCGCCTCCCACGGCATCCGGGTGGCGTTGATCGGGCCCGGCCACGGCGCATCGGATGCGATCGCCGGCACCCTGCTGATCCGCACCGGTGGCCTGCGACGCATCGAGATCTCGAACGCCACCCGCACCGCCATCGTCGGCGCGGGCGTCTCGTGGGGCGAACTGCAGGCCGCGCTCGCGGGAACCGGCCTGACCGGCCTCGTCGGCTCCAGCCCGTCGGTGTCGGTGGTCGGCCTGCTGCTGCAGGGCGGCTATTCGTGGTTCTCTCGTGCGTTCGGCGCGGCGGCCGGCTCGCTGCGGGCGGCCGAGATCGTCGACGCCCACGGCGAGCGCCGTTGGGTCGACGACGTGACCGACGCGGAGCTCATGTGGGCGCTGCGTGGCGGCGGCGGACGGTTCGTGGCGGTCACGGCCGTCGAGATCGACCTCTTCCCGGTGGAGGCGCTCGCCGGGGGCCGCCTCGTGTTCCCGATCGAGGATGCCGCCCCCGTAGTGGGTGCCTTCGCGGAGGTCACGCGCGACGCACCCCACGAGGTGTCGCTGTGGGTGAGCTCCCTGCACTTCCCGCCGCTGCCGGAGCTGCCCGATGAGGTTCGCGGCCGGTCGTTCGTCGTCGTCGACGCGGTGGGGATCACCGGGGTCGCGGCGCTCGAGGCGCTGCTGGCCCCCATCCGCGCGGTGGGCACCGTGCTGCGTGACACGGTGGCGGAGCGCGGCCCGGAGCAGATCGCCGAGATCTGCGAGGAGCCGGTCGACCCGACGCCCGCCGCCCAGCGGGGGTACGCCCTGTCGGGGCTGCCGGATGACGCGGTCGCCGCGTTCCTTGCGGTCGCGACCGCGCCGGGCCCGTTCATGTCGATGCAGCTGCGTCACCTCGCGGGCGCCCCGACGCTGCGACCGGGATTCGCGACCGCGGTGCAGGCCGAGTACGTGGTGAACGCGCTGGCGATCGTGCCGGTGCCGCCGGCCGAGGAGGCGGCCCGCGCCGCCATGGACGCCCTGGCCGCCGCCCTCGCCCCGTGGGATGCGGGTGCGGTGGTGCCGAGCTTCGTCGCCACCTGGCGCTCACTGGCTGATGCGGCCGACCCGGAGCAGCTCGCGCGTCTCGGCGCGGTGCGCTCGCGCGTCAACCCCGGCGGCGTCTTCGTGGCGCCGCTCGAGGTCTGACGCCTCTCAGACTCCTGGCGGCGGGGTGGCGGACAACTCCCGCCGCCAGGACCTCACTCTGCGGTGTGCGCCCGGTTCTGCACCCGGCGGATCACGGCGGCGAGCGCGATGAGCGTCACCAGCCCGCCGACGAGCACCAGCACGATCACCGTCCAGTCGAACGGGTTCAGGCCGAGCAGGGTGGCGAGCGCCTCCTCCCGCCGCTCCGAGCTGGTGCCGATCCACAGCACCCACCCGCCGACGGCCGCCAGCAGCAGCCCCCAGATGACGGCGCCGGTGCGGATGCGGGGGCGCGGCAGGCGCTCCGTGTCGGGGGTTTCGGATGCGGCATCCGCGGCCACCTCGGGTGTGGCGGAGGTGTTCGGTGCGGTCTGCTCGGTCACGGTGCGACTCCTTCGGTGGGGGCGGGCGTCGGGATGGGTGTCGGGCCGGGATGCGCCGCGCCGGGGTCGATGCTCACGTAGTCGCCGTCCTCGTTCCACTCGTCGATGGTGTCGGGGGCGGGGGTGAGGCTCGTGTAGACGCTGCCGTCGTGGTGGGCGTTGACCCACATGCTCAATTGCGGTCCTCCCCACACGTGCAGCACCACATCCGGGGTGCCCGAGCCCACCTGGAACTCGAGGCGCCCGTCGATGACCCGGTAGGTGGAGGTGCGGGTGCCGTTCATCGCGGCCTCCTGGATCCACACGGATGTGTCGGCGGCGTCCGTCTCGAACACGACACGCAGCGTGGCTCCCTCCTCCACGTCGACGTTCAGCGAACCCGTGAACTGCCACAGGTCGATGAGGGGCGGTTCGGCGGCGTCGCGGTTCTGCACATAGAGGGAGGTGTAGCCGGCGAGTTGCCAGTAGCGGCCGCTCTCGACACCGCTGATGCCCCAGTTGGTGCCGAGTGGAATGGCCTGGCGGTCGGTCGGTAGCGTCACCGCGATGGCGAGCGCGATCACCGACAGGATCGAGAAGAAGGTGAGCGCACCGCTGCGGCGACGCGCCAGCCCGACGATCACGATGCCGAGACCGAGCACCGTGACGAGCACGGCGGCGCCGATCATCCACTCCGCGCCGACGGTGTCGGGCGCCTTCGACGCGGCGAACGCGGTGAGCGCCGCCGCCAGCAGACCGACACCGAGCACCAGGAACACGACCCCGGCGCTCGCGCGGGGCCGTGTGAGCTTGCGGATGCGCGTGCGTTCTCGCGAGATCTCCATCGCGATGACCGCCTGGGCGTTCGCTTCCGCCTGACGGCGTTCGCGTTCGCTGCGTTTCTGTTCGGCCGCCCACAGCGCCCGCTGCTGCTGCCACTCGTCCTGGCTGCGCTTCCAGTCGGCGAGCTCCTCGGCGGAGGCGTCGGCGGGGGGTGCGGGGGGCTCGCCGGGGTCGGCGACCGGGGTCGGGGTGCCCGCGACGGCTGCTGCGATCGACGCCGTCGCGGCATCCGCATCGCCGGCTGCGTCGGCTGCGTCGGCCGGGAACACGGGCACCGTCTCGGGGCGGTCGTCGGTGGTCGCCGGGGTGGTCGGAACCTCGGTGGCCGACCGGCGGGCCAGCCACACGACGAGCACGATCACGACGACGAGCACCGCGCCCGTCCACACCGCGCGGCCCACGCCGCCGAACCAGTCGAGGTTGCTCCAGTAGAGGGCGCCCGCGTACCAGAAGCCCTGCGTGAGGGGGAGGAACGAGACGAGGAAGATCGCGACGATGCCCGGCAGGGCGCGGGTGACGCGACCGTGGCCGAGCTCCTGCGCGTGGATGAGGCCGTTCTCGTCGGGGAGCAGGAACCACGCCACCGCGTACAGCAGCGCGACGGGCGCACCGACCACGGCCAGCACGACCACGATGCCGCGCACGATGAGCGGGTCGATGCCGATGCGTTCGGCGACGCCCGCGCACACGCCGCCCAGCCATCCGGCGCGCCGCGGCAGCTGGATGCCGCGCAGCCAGATGAAGAAACCGGATTCGGCGGCCGGGCCGGGCGGCGGGGGCGGCGTGTCGTCGGGGGCGGTGGTGGTCGCCGTGGTGGGTGCAGCGTGAGCGGCGCCGTCGGGCGTCTCGTCGCCGGTGGGGTCGGTGGATGCGGTGGTGCGTCGGGGCATGCATCGATCGTCGGACGCCGGACGGGCCGCCCTCTATGGGGTGTTCCCCTGATCGTCCCCTGATCCCCGGCGCCGGGGGCGCCGCGGCGTGCTTGGATCGTCGCATGACCGCCACCGCCGTCCGCCCGCCGCTGCTGCGGCCGCGCGACGTCGTGCTCGGCGGGGTGAGTGCGGCCCTCGCCCGCCACCTCGGCTGGTCGGTCGCCGCCATCCGTGTCGCGTTCGCGGCCGCCGCGGGAGTGGGCGTGCTGTTCGTCGTCTACGCCACGTGGCTGGAGGGCAACCCGGTGCTCGCCCTCGTCGGTGCCGCCATCGTGCTCCTGTACTTGTGGCTGTGGGCGCTCGTCCCCCGCGAACGGGCCACCCCCGACGAGCCGGCCACGCGCCTGGTGCCTGTCGCGGCGGTGCTTCTGGGGGCGGCGGCGGTGCTCGCGCTCGCTCCCCTCGTCACGTGGGGGATCAACACGCCGCTGCCGATCGGCGCCGTCGAGAGTGCCGCGCTCGCCGTGATCTCCATCCTCTGGACCGTCGCCGTCGACGCGCGCGACCCGCGCCGCGCCGCATCCGCCCCCCTGGTGCGGGCGCTCGCCGCCGGGCTGCTCATCCTGCTCGGGTTGGCGCTGCTTCCGAGCTCGTTCATCGCCGCGCGACCCGTGGTCGCGGTGCTGGCGGTGGTGCTGATCCTGCTCGGGGTCGCCGGGTTCCTCGTGCCGCCGCTGGTCGCCCGCGCGACCGCCCGCAGTGCCGAACGCGCCGCCCTCGCCCGGCAGGAGCAGCGCGCCGAGATCGCCGCCCACCTGCACGACTCGGTGCTGCAGACGCTCGCCATCATCCAGAACCGCGCCGGCACCGGGTCGGAGATCGCCCGCATCGCCCGCGCCCAGGAGCGCGAGCTGCGCGACTGGCTGTTCGCCGGCACCGACCCGTTCGCCGGCGACCTCGCCACCGAACTGCGCACCATGTCGCGTGAGCTGGAGCTGGAGCACGCGGTGCGCATCGAGGTGGTGACCGTCGGAGACGTTGCCGAGCTGGAGTCGGCGGCGCTCGCCGGAGCCGCGCGGGAGGCGCTCGTGAACGCGGCACGGCACGCGGGGGGCGACGTCACCGTGTACGCGGAGGCGACCCCGGAGGCGGTCGAGGTGTTCGTGCGCGACCGGGGAGACGGCTTCGATCCGGACGCGATCCCCGCCGGGCGTCTCGGCATCCGCGAGTCGATCGTGGGCCGGATGGCCCGCGCCGGGGGCACCGCGGTGGTGACCAGTTCACCGGACGGCACCGAGGTGCAGCTGCGGCTGCCGCGGCGGGCGGCCACCGCATCCGGCGCCGCCACGAACGAAGGAGCTACCCCGTGACCCGCGTGCTCATCGTCGACGACCACTCCATCTTCCGCACCGGCCTGCGTGCCGACCTCGGCGACGCGGTCGAGGTGGTGGGCGAGGCGGGCGACGTGGATGCGGCGGTGCGCGCCGTCGACGAGCTGCGTCCCGAGGTGGTGCTGCTCGACGTGCACCTGCCCGGTGGGGCGGGTGGCGGCGGCGCTGAGGTGGTGCGCCGGTCGGCTGCGCTGCTCGGCGAGGTGCGATTCCTCGCGCTGTCGGTCTCGGATTCGGCGGAAGACGTGGTGGGCGTGATCCGTTCCGGGGCGCGCGGCTACATCACGAAGGCGAGCTCGGGGGCGGATGTGGCGGATGCGATCCGCACGGTCGCCGCGGGGGATGCGGTGTTCTCGCCGCGCCTGGCGGGTTTCGTGCTGGACGCGTTCGGCACGGCCGCGGGTGCGCCGGCGGTCGCGACCCGCGATGACGAACTCGACCGGCTGTCGGCGCGCGAGCAGGAGGTGATGCGCCTCATCGCCCGCGGGTACGCCTACAAGGAGGTGGCATCCCACCTGTTCATCTCGATCAAGACGGTGGAGACGCACGTCTCGTCGGTGCTCCGCAAGCTGCAGCTCTCGTCCCGCCACGAGCTGACCGCCTGGGCCCTCGAGCGCCGCCTCCTCTAGTTGCGTCTCCCGCCCGTGAGGGGCCGCAAAGTGCTCGAATCGCGGCGTGTCTTCAGCATTTTGTGTCCCCTCACGGTGGGCGAGTATCGCGGCTCGCGAGAACGCGCCGAGCCATCGACACGAGCCGCTCCGGATGCCGAAGGTCGTCGTCGTTGACGAAGACGACCTTCCACCCGAGCGACTCGAGCTCCGCCACCCGGGTCATGTCATCGCGCCACTGATGCGGGTCCCGATGGTGGTCGCCCTGGTACTCGAATGCCACCATCTCCCGTTCGAACGCCAGATCGATGCGGCGTCGACGGCCGGTCGACGGAATCGTCACCCGAAGATTGGTCCTGAAGCCCGAAATGCCAGCGCGCATCAACACCAGCCGAAGGGCGGACTCCTTCGGGCTTTCCGCCCCCGGGTCGAGCAACGAGAACGCCTCGTGCAGCAGCGCGCGGCTGCGGGGGGCCGGATGCCGTTCGAGCACCGCGCGGAGACGGTGCGCGCTGCTCAGCTGGTTGGCGGGTCGGATGAGGTGGTCGCCGGCGGCAACCAGCGCGTCGAGATCGAGGAGGGCGCCCGCCTCGCACCATGAGCGTTCGGGTGAGCTGACCCGGAGCCCGTCCAGGTCGACCACTTCGCCGGCGGTGGGCACGACGACGAACTTGTGTCCGACGACGCCGCGGGAGCGCGGGCCTCGGCGTGGGTTGGGGACGGCAACGTGGACGCGGGTGTCGTGTTCCTGCGCAAGGGGGAGGGGGATGCCGTGGAGCTGCGCCGCCGTGACGGAGCAGAAGAACTCGTCGTCGGCCATCCGGGTGGCGTAGCTGGTGCAGCGTTCGAGGAGCGTGCCGGCGGCGGCGCGTTCGCGGACGCCGTGGAAGGGGCGTGTGAGGTCGGCACCGCGGAGTCGGCCGTAGCCGAAGCCCGCTGCGACGGCGTCGGAAGTGGAGAAGGCGCGGTCGAGGGGTTCGGGGATGGGGGTCGCGTGGCGCATCGCTCCACGGTCGTGGCCAGGGTGCGCACCGCCGCATCCGGTGGGCCTGGCCTGTGGATGGCGGAGGCGGCGCCGCACTGTGCACAAGCGCACGCCGCCGGGGAGGGGTCGCAAAGTGCGCGAGACACGCCGCGATTCGAGCGCTTTGCGACCCCTCGGGCGGGGAACCGCAACTCGAGAGTCCCTAGTGGCCCGAGCCGAGGAACAGCGGCAGGGCCACGAGCACGGCGAGGGTGAGCATCACGACCGAGATCGCGCCGTCGAGGATGCGCCACGCCAGCGGGCGGGCGAACAGTGGCGCCAGGGCGCGGGCCCCGAGGCCGAGGGTGGTGAACCAGGCGACGCTCGCGACGCCGATGCCCAGCCCGAACAGCCAGCGCGCGTCGCCGTGCGTGTTCGCGATCGACCCGAGGATGGCGATGTCGAGGTACACGTGCGGGTTCAGCCAGGTGACGGCGAGTGTGGTGGCGACCGCGGTCACCAGCGAGCGGCGGCGCACGGTGGCGCTGTCGTCGGCTTCCGCGTCGAGCCCCTTCGCGGCGGGGGCGAACGCGCGGCGGGCGGCGAGCACCCCGTACCCGGCGAGGAACAGCGCGCCCCCGATCCGGATCACCGTCAGCAGCCACGGCACGGAGTCGATCACCCACCCGGTGCCGGCGATCCCGAGCCCGATCAGCACGATGTCGGAGAGGGCGCAGATCGCGACCACCGCGACCACGTGTTCGCGCCGGATGCCCTGGCGCAGCACGAACGTGTTCTGCGCCCCGATGGCGACGATCATCGAGAAGCCGATGCCGAGCCCGGCGAGGGCGGCGGCGAGGGCTGCGGATGTGGTCACGGCTTCGACGCTAAGCGCCCACAGCCCGTCAATCCAGTTCAGGATTCTGCACAACCATTAGCATCGCTTCAGATGAATCTGGATCGCGATCAGCTCGCCACGCTCCGTGCCGTCGTCGACGCGGGCACTTTCGACGCGGCCGCTCGCACCCTCAGCCTCACGCCCTCCGCCGTCAGCCAGCGCATCAAGGCGCTCGAGCAGCAGCTCGGCCGGGTGCTCGTCGAGCGCAGCAAGCCGGTGCGCGCCACCGAGTCCGGCGAGGTGCTCATCCGGTTGGCTCGCGAGATCGACCTGCTCGAGACGGATGCGGCATCCGCCCTGCACCTGGACGACGGCGACGGCTTCACGACGGTGCCGCTCGCCGTCAACGCCGACTCGCTCACCAGCTGGTTCCTCCCCGCCCTCGCGCCGGTGTGCGCCGAGCATCGCCTGGTTGTCGACCTGCACCGCGAAGACCAGGACCGCACCGCCGAACTGCTGGCCTCCGGCCGGGTGATGGCCGCGGTCACCTCACAGGTCGAACCGGTGCCCGGTTGCACCTCCACGCCCCTCGGGGCGATGGTCTACCGGCCGGCGGCAGCCCGCGCCTTCGCCGACCGCTGGTTCCCGGACGGCGCTGATGCGGCATCCCTCGCCGTCGCCCCGGTGGTCGACTTCGACCACGATGACGAACTGCAGACCCGCTTCCTGCGGAGCGCGACGAAGCGGCCGCTCACCCCGCCCCGCCACTACGTCTCCGGGTCGGGCGACTTCCTGCAGGCCATCGCGCTCGGCCTCGGATGGGGCATGCTGCTGGAGGCGCAGCTCGCGGATGCCGCCCCCGGCACGTTCGTCGAGCTCGCCCCCGAGGGCCGCGGGATCGCGGTACCCCTCTACTGGCAGCAGTGGAACCTGCGCTCGCCGACGCTCGACGCGGTCGCATCCGCCGTCGTCGGGGCGGCCCGTACCGCCCTTCGCCGCCGCTGACAGCGCCCCGGCGCGGATGCCGTACACTTGTGCAGGTTGCTTACTCAGCCAAGCTTCGGCATGCCCGCAGAGCGGGATCCGGAGGGCGGAGCAGCGACGTAGGGCGGTGGCTCAATTGGTAGAGCAGCGGTCTCCAAAACCGCAGGTTGCAGGTTCGAGTCCTGTCCGCCCTGCAAGTCCTTCGCACGAGAGTGCGCAGGATCGTCGGCCGAAAGGGTAGTGAGAGTGGCACGCAAAGTGATCGACGAGCCCAGCGAGGACGTCGTCGCGACCGCTAAGCGCGATCGCGCGGCGCGGCGCAGCCCGTTCGCACGGATCGCTCTCTTCATCCGTCAGGTCGTCGCAGAACTGAAGAAGGTCGTCACGCCGACGCGTCGCGAGCTCTTCACCTTCACCGGTGTGGTGCTCGTGTTCGTGATCATCATGATGGGCATCGTCTACGGACTCGACACCGTGTTCGCGATCGTCGTGAACTGGGCGTTCGGCACCGGCGATCTCATCTGATCGTCCGGCCGTGACCGACCACGATCGCTAAGGAAAGAAAGCACTGTGACCAACGAAGAGCGCGACATCGACCTCGCCACCGCCGCCGAGCAGTCCTCGGAGGAGGACGAGGCGCAGGAGGGCAACGTCCTCGCGCAGGAGGAGCGTTCGATCGTCTCCGCCGAGCACAGCGCGCTCCACATCGTCGACGACGAAGACGGTGACGTCGAGTCGGAGCTGGAGAGCGCGCTCGACGCGCTCGAGGCGGCCACCGACCCCGAGGCCGACGCGATCGTCGACGACGCCCTCGACATCGACTCCGCCGAGGAGGCCGACGCGGCGTTCGCCGCCACCTCCGACGAGGAGGTCGTCGAGGCCGAAGGCGACGAGCCCGAGGTCGACCCGTACGACGAGTTCCGTGCGGAGCTCCGCGCCAAGCTCGGCAAGTGGTACGTCATCCACTCGTACGCCGGCTTCGAGAAGCGCGTCAAGCAGAACATCGAGTCCCGTCGCACGTCGATGGCCATGGAGGACTACGTCTTCGAGGTCCAGGTGCCGATGGAGGATGTCGTCGAGATCAAGAACGGTCAGCGCAAGCTGGTGAACCGTGTGCGCATCCCCGGCTACGTGCTGGTGCGTATGGACCTGAATGAAGACTCGTGGTCGGTCGTGCGCCACACCCCCGGTGTCACCGGCTTCGTGGGCAACTCGCACAACCCCACCCCGCTGCGTTTCGAGGAGGCCTTCAACATGCTGAAGAGCCTCGTGCAGGTCGTGGAGGCCCCGGCGAAGGGTTCGGCTGCGGCGAAGGGCGGCAAGGCTGCTCCCCGCGTCATCCCCGCCGAGATCGACTTCGAGGCCGGCGAGACCATCACCATCAAGGAGGGCTCGTTCGCGGGTCTTCCGGGCACGATCTCCGAGATCAAGCCCGAGAGCGGCAAGCTCACCGTGCTCGTCTCGCTCTTCGAGCGCGAGACCCCGGTCGAGCTGTCGTTCGACCAGGTGACGAAGCTCTAAAGAACTTCCACAGGAGGGGCCGGATGCGAGAGCGTCCGGCCCCTCCTCGTTCGGCAGTACAGTTCTCGCATGGTCCCGCTCGCATCCCTCGGCGCGTTCACCGTCGCGGCGGTGCTGCTGATCCTCATGCCCGGCCCCAGCATCCTGTTCGTCATCGGGCGTTCGATCGCCTACGGCCGCCTCGCCGGTGTGCTGAGCGTGGTGGGCAACGCCCTCGGGATGCTGCCGCTGCTCACGCTGGTGGCGCTCGGGGTGGGGGCGCTCGTCGCCCAGTCGGTGGTGATCTTCACCATCATCAAGGTGATCGGCGCCGGCTACCTGGTGTACCTCGGCATCCAGGCGATCCGTCATCGCAACGAGGTTCCGGATGCGGAACAGGGCCCCCGTCGGTCGCCGTGGCGCCTGCTGGCTGAGGGTTTCGTGGTGGGCGTCACCAACCCGAAGACGATCGCGTTCTTCGTGGCGGTGCTGCCGCAGTTCGTCGACTACTCAGCCGGCAACATCCCATGGCAGCTAGCCGAGCTGGGTCTGGTGTTCGTGGTGCTGGCGCTGATCTGCGACTCGTGCTGGGCGCTGGCCGCCGGCACCGCACGCGCATGGTTCGCGAACTCCCCGAAGCGCATCGCGCGCCTGCGGGCCACCGGCGGCGGGATGATGATCGGCCTCGGCGGCATCCTGTTGCTCACCGGCAACAAGCACTGAGGATGCTGTAAGCTATCCCGGTTGCCCGTGCGCTTTGGCGTGCGCGTGACCGCCCACCGCATCCGACCGGATGGCGGGAGAGTGAGGCTCCGCCTCGTTCGACGAGAGAAAAGGAAACATGGCACCGAAGAAGAAGGTGACCGGCCTGATCAAGCTCCAGATCAACGCCGGCGCCGCCAACCCGGCCCCGCCCATCGGCCCGGCCCTGGGTCAGCACGGCGTGAACATCATGGAGTTCTGCAAGGCGTACAACGCGGCGACCGAGTCGCAGCGCGGCAACGTCATCCCGGTCGAGATCACCGTCTACGAAGACCGTTCGTTCACGTTCATCCTGAAGACCCCGCCCGCCGCGGAGCTCATCAAGAAGGCCGCCGGTGTGGCGAAGGGGTCGTCGACCCCCCACACCGTCAAGGTCGCGAAGCTCACCTCCGACCAGGTGCGCGCCATCGCCGAGCAGAAGCAGGCAGACCTCAACGCGAACGACGTCGAGGCGGCAATGAAGATCATCGCGGGCACCGCCCGTTCGATGGGGATCACGGTGGAGGCGTAATCATGGCACCCAAGTCCAAGCTCTACCGTGCCGCCGCCGAGAAGATCGAGGCCGGCAAGTTCTACGGTCCCGACGAGGCTGTCGCCGTCGTCAAGGAGACCGGGTCGAAGAAGTTCGACTCCACCGTCGAGGTCGCGCTGAAGCTCGGCGTCGACCCCCGCAAGGCGGACCAGATGGTGCGCGGCACCGTCATCCTCCCGCACGGCACCGGAAAGGTCGCGCGCGTCCTCGTGTTCGCGACCGGCCCCGCCGCTGAGGCCGCCATCGCGGCCGGCGCGGACGAGGTCGGCGGCGCCGAGCTCATCGAGAAGGTCGCCGCCGGTTACACCGACTTCGACTCGGCCGTCTCGACGCCCGAGCTCATGGGTCAGGTGGGTCGTCTCGGTAAGGTGCTCGGTCCGCGTGGCCTCATGCCGAACCCGAAGACCGGCACCGTGACGCCGGATGTGGCGAAGGCCGTGTCCGACATCAAGGGCGGAAAGATCGAGTTCCGCGTCGACAAGCACGCGAATGTGCACTTCGTGATCGGCAAGGCCGGCTTCTCGGCCGACCAGCTGAACGAGAACTTCCGCGCCGCTCTCGACGAGATCCAGCGTGCGAAGCCGTCGTCGTCGAAGGGTCGCTACATCCAGAAGGGGTCGCTCTCGACCACCTTCGGCCCGGGCGTTCCGCTCGACGTGGCTGCGCTCTAAGCACAACGCATTTCAGGAGAGGGTCCGCTTCGGCGGGCCCTTTTCTGCGTCTCAGGCCGACATGGCCTCGATGTTCTCGGGGGAGAGCGCGTGCTCGATGGCGAGCATCGACGCGCCGAGCACGGCCGCTTCGGATCCGGCGGCCGACTGCACGATCTGCAGGTGCTCGGTGGCGAGCGGCATGGATCGGGTGTAGACCACTTCGCGCACGCCCGCGATGAGGTGCTCGCCCGCCTGGGCCATCGATCCGCCGATCGCGATCACGGACGGGTTCACCAGGCTGACGCACGCGGTGAGCACTTCGCCGATGTCGCGTCCGGCCTGCCGCACCGCCTGGATCGCCTCGATGCTGCCGCGCTTCACCAGCTCGACGACGTCCTGGCCGCCGGCCGCATCCACCCCGGCGTCGCGCAGCGCCCGCGCGATGGCGGGCCCGGAGGCCATCGCCTCGAGGCAGCCTTTGTTGCCGCAGTGGCAGGGGACGCCCGCGCCGCGCGCGATCTGCACGTGCCCGATGTCGCCGGCGATGCCCTGGGCGCCGCGCTGCAGGCGTCCGCTGGAGATGATGCCCGATCCGATGCCGGTGGCGACTTTCACGAACACCAGGTGGTCGACACCGGGGAACGCGTAACGCAGTTCGCCGAGCGCCATGATGTTGACGTCGTTGTCGACGAGCACCGGGGCGTGCACGTGCTGCTGCACCCACCCGGGGATGTCGAAGCGGTCCCAGCCGGGCATGATCGGCGGGTTCGCGGGGCGGCCGGAGTCGTGGTGCACGGGGCCGGGCACGCCGATGCCGATGCCGATGAGTTCGTCGGCGCTGCGCCCGAGGTCGGCGAGGAGGCCGAGGCCGGCGTCGACCATCCAGCTGAGCACCTTCTCGGGCCCTTCGGCGATGGCGAGCGGCTGGCGGGTCTCCGCGAGCACTTCGCCGGAGAGGTCGCTGACGGCGACGGATGCGTGGGAGGCGCCGAGGTCGGCGGCGAGCACGACGCGCGCGGAGCGAAGGAGCGCGAACTGCGACGACGGGCGTCCGCCGGTGGAGGCGGCTTCGCCGACGGCGCCGATGAGGCCGAGGTCCATGAGGGCGTCGACGCGGCTCGCGATGGTGGACCGCGCGAGGCCGGTGATGGCGGCGAGTTCGGCGCGGGTGCGGGGGCGTCCGTCGCGGAGCAGTTGGAACAGTTCGCTCGCGCCTGCGGCCGTCGGCACACCACGCACGAGTTCGACCATGCGGACAGATTATGGCATCACTTGCTCGCGTGCCGCATCCGCCTTCCAGATAACAGCCGTGCAACTTTTGCCGAACGACTGGCATAAGTCGATTGATGTGTGTCAGAATCGCCCCGTGACAATGGACGTCATCCGCGAGACCGATCGCCTCGGAGCTGCCTTCATCGGCGGCGGCTTCATGGCCGAGGTCCACAGCCGTGCCGCACGTACCGCGCGCGCCGACCTCGTCGCGGGTGCATCCTCGTCGCCGTCGAGCGCGCTGCGTGCCGCCGAGACCCTCGGCTTCGACCGCGCCTACGACTCGCTCGCCGAGCTGGTGGCCGACGACAGCATCGACATCGTGCACGTGTGCACCCCGAACGCCACCCACGCCGAGATCGCGCTCGCCGCGCTCGACGCCGGCAAGCACGTCATCTGCGAGAAGCCGCTCGCCACGAACTCGGCCGACGCGGAGCGCCTCGTCGCCCGCGCCGCCGAGCTGGACCTCGTCGGCACCGTGCCTTTCGTCTATCGCTACCACCCGATGGTGCGCGAGGCCCGCGCCCGTGTCGCCCGGGGCGAGTTGGGCGCCCTGCTCAGCCTCTCGGGCGCGTACCTGCAGGACTGGCTGCTCAGCGACGCCGACGACGACTGGCGGGTCGACACCGCATCCGGCGGCCCGTCGCGCGCGTTCGCCGACATCGGCTCGCACCTGTGCGACCTGATCGAGTTCGTGAGCGGCGACCGCATCGTGCGTCTCTCGGCGATCACCCGCACCGTCTTCCGCGACCGCGCACGCCACCACGACATCGCCACCGAGGATGTCGCGGGCGTCATCGTGCAGCTGGCGAGCGGCGCGATCGGCACGCTGCTCGTGTCGCAGCTCGCGCCGGGTCGCAAGAACCGCCTCACCTTCGAACTGTCGGGTGCGGATGCGAGTGTCGCGTTCGACCAGGAGAACCCGGAGCTGCTGTGGCTGGGCCGTCGCGACGCGAGCGGTCTGCTACTGCGCGACCCGGCGACCCTCGCCCCGGATGCGGCGCGCGTCTCCACCGTGCCGGCCGGGCATCCGATGGGCTACCAGGACGCGTTCAACGCGTTCGTCGCCGACAGCTACGACCTGGTGCGCGGCGAGCAGCCGGAGGGTGTGCCGATGTTCGCCGACGGCCTGCGCGCGGTGCGGCTCACGGAGGCCGTGCTCGCGTCCGCCGCATCCGGAACCTGGATCGAGGTGGCCGCGTGAGCGCCCAGACCCCCGCCCCCGAGGCCCCCGTGCTCGTCGTCGAGCACATCGACAAGTCCTTCTTCGGCGTTCCCGTGCTTCGGGATGTGAGCCTGGTCCTGCGTCCCGGCTCGGTGCACGGCCTGGTGGGTGAGAACGGCGCCGGCAAGTCGACCCTGATGAAGATCCTCACCGGCGTGTACACGCGGGATGCGGGTGTGATGCGGTGGCGGGGCGAGGAGGTGGACTTCACCCACCCGGTGCAGGCGATGAAAGCGGGCCTCGCCACCGTGTTCCAGGAGTTCAACCTGTTGCCGGAGCGCAGCGTCGCCCAGAACGTGTTCCTGGGGCGCGAGCCGCGCCGCGGTGTGCTGGTCGACAACCGCCGCATGATCCGCGAGACGGAGGCGCTGCTCGCCGAGCTCGGCATCGACTTCATCGACCCGGAGGCGCGCGTCGGCGGCCTGAGCGTGGCCGAGCAGCAGATCGTCGAGATCGTGAAGGCGCTGTCGGTGGATGCGCGCGTCATCCAGATGGACGAGCCGACGGCGGCGCTCGCCGACCACGAGGTGGAGCTGCTGTACGCGATCGTGCGTCGCCTGCGCGAGCGCGGTGTCGCGATCCTGTACGTGTCGCACCGCCTGCGCGAGATCTTCGATCTGTGCGACGACATCACCGTGCTGAAGGACGGCGCGCTGGTGTCGACCGGACCTGCCTCCGAGCTGACCCCGGACGAGCTGGTGCGCCGCATGGTGGGCCGCTCGATCTCGGCGTTCTTCCCCGACAAGCTGGAGGGCACCGCCGCGGGCGACGTGCGGCTCGAGCTGCGCGGCGTCGGCAACGACTACGTCGACGGGGTGGACCTCACCGTGCGGGCGGGCGAGATCGTCGGCCTGGCCGGCCTGCAGGGATCAGGCCGGACGGAGCTGGTGGAGGGCGCCTTCGGTGCGCTCGCCTACTCGCGCGGTGAGATGCTCGTCGACGGTGCCCCGCTCAGCCCCCGCACCCCGCGGCAGGCGGTGAAGGCGGGCATCGCGCTCGTCACCGAGGACCGCAAGGCACGTGGCCTGGCCCTCGCCCAGTCGGTGCTCGACAACGCGCTGCTCGCCATCCGGGGTGTCTTCCCCGGCCGCACCCGACGTGCGCGCCAGACGGTGCCGGGCGTGCTGTCGTCGCTCGAGGTGACCTTCCGCGGCCTCGACCAGGAGGTGCAGTTCCTCTCGGGCGGCAACCAGCAGAAGGTGGTGCTCGCGAAGTGGCTCGCCACCGAACCGCGGGTCGTGCTGCTCGACGAACCGACGCGCGGCATCGACGTGGGCGCCAAGATCGCCGTCTACCAGCTGATGCGGGAACTCGCCGCGAACGGTGTCGCCCAGCTGATGGTCTCGTCTGAACTTCCGGAGGTGCTCGGGATGGCGGATCGCATCCTCGTGATGCGCGACGGACGGATCGTGGGCGAGCTGCCCCCGACCGTCGGTGAGGAGGCCGTGCTCGCGCTCGCGGCAGGCACGACCGAGGAGGTGGCCGGATGACCGCCGTCGCCCAGGCGCCCACGCGCCGTCGCCGCCGCCGCATCGACACGACCGCGGTCGTCTACATCGCGCTGGCCGTGGTGGTGGTGATCGGCGCGATCCTGGTGGCCACCGTCGCCGACCGCAACTTCTTCAGCCCCGGCAACATCCGCGACATCCTCACCGGGATGAGCGTGCTCGGCCTGGTGGCGATCGGCCAGACGCTGGTGATCCTGAACGGCTCGCTCGACCTGTCGGTGCCGTACGTGGTGAGCCTGAGCAGCCTGCTCGCCGCCGAGACGATGGCGGGCAACCCGGCCAACATCCCCGCGGGCATCGCCGTCGCAGTCGCGGTCGCGGCAGTGATCGGCCTCGGCAACGGTCTCATCGTGACCGGCCTCAAGGTGAACGGCTTCATCGCCACCCTCGGCGTCGGCCTCATCGTGAAGGGCTACCTCGACACCAACTACCAGGGCTCCGCCGGCAGCGTGCCGCCCGCGTTCCAGTGGATCGGCGCGACCGGCATCGGCCCGGTGCCCGTGTCGACGGTGATCATGCTCGGTCTGGCGCTCGCGGTGGCCCTGTTCCTGCGCTTCTCCCGCACCGGCAACCACATGTTCGCGGTGGGTGGGGATGCCGGGGTCGCGCGTCTGTCGGGTGTGCGCACGCAGCCTCCCGTGATCGTGGCGCACGTGATCTGCTCGATCTTCGCCGCCCTCGCCGGCCTCCTGCTGGCGAGCCGCCTCGGCGTCGGCAACCCGACGGTCGGCACGGCCGGAGGCTACGACCTGCTGTCGATCGCCGCGGTCGTGCTCGGCGGCACCCTGCTGATGGGCGGCCGCGGGTCGGTGTGGGGAACCATCGGCGGCGTCGCGATCTTCGCCGTCATCGACAACGTGATGAGCGTGCTGCAGGTGAACCCGTTCCTGAAGGACGTGGTGCGCGGCATCGTCATCGTCGCCGCCGTCGCGGTCTACACGGGCCGCACCGTCCAGGATCGACGAGCCCGCTTCGCGCGGAAGGAGGCCGACCGATGAGCACCACCGATCAGGTCGCCGAGGCTCCCGCGCTCGGATGGGGTGAGCGGCTCCGCCGGTTCGGCCTCATGCTGGTGAGCCCCCGCGGCGCCGTCTACCTGCTGCTCATCGTGCTGCTGATCCTCATCACGATCCTGAACCCGCGCTTCGCGGAGCCGGACCAGCTGATGCGGTTCATCCAGCGCGTCGCCCCGGTGGCGATCGTCGCCATCGGCCAGTACTTCGTGATCGTGGCGGGCGAGTTCGACCTCTCGATGGGGTCGCTGGTGACCGCGCAGGTGATCATCGCCGGCAACCTGGTGGGCCAGGATGACAGCCGCACCGTGCCGGTGCTGCTGCTGATGGCCGGATTCGGGTTGCTCGTGGGGCTCGTGAACGGTCTGCTCACCACGATGCTGAAGGTGCCATCCTTCATCGTCACGCTCGGCATGATGCTGGCGCTGCTCGGCGGTGTGCTGTTCTGGACCGGGGGAGCGGCGACCGGCAACCCGGCCGATGGCTTCCGCCAGATCGGCCGGGGCGGCATCCGCGACCTGCCGATCATCGACTTCCTCCCGTGGGCGGTGGTGATCCTCGTGGTGCTGCTGGCGGCCGCGATCTGGTTCACCAAGCGACCCTTCGGGCGCACCTTCATCGCCGTCGGCGACAACGTGGTCACGGCCCGCTACTCCGGCATCCGGGTGTGGTGGACGAAGACCGCCGCGTTCATGATTTCCAGCACCAGCGCCACCATCGCCGGCGTGCTGCTGGTGGGCTACGCGGGCGTGCACCCCTCGGTGGGGCGCGGCTACGAGTTCATCGCGATCACCGCGGTGGTGCTGGGCGGCGTGGTGCTGGGTGGTGGGCGCGGATCGGTCGTCGCCGCCGTCGCCGGAGCGTTCGCCCTCGAGTCGCTCTTCACGCTGCTGAACTTCGCCGGGGTCCCCTCGACCTCACGCGACGCCATCCAGGGCGTCATCATCATCGCCGCCGTCGCCTACGCGGCGGCCACCTTCGGGCGTCGCCGTCGCCGGCCCGCCCGCCCGACCTCTCCCGCAGGGGAGGAGCCGTCACCCGAACCGGTGCCGGCTGTACCTGCACCAACGCCCGCGACGGGCGACACCCCACAACAAGGAGGACTGTGATGCGACGTGGCATCCGCACAGCAGCCGGAGTCGTCGGAGCCGCAGCGCTCCTCGTTCTCACGGCATGTACCACCGACCCGTCGGTGACCAACCCCAGCGACGAGCCGGAGGAGCCGTCGGTCGAGTGGTTCGACCAGGCACTCTTCGACAAGCAGGACGCCGAACGCGGCGTCGTGCCCGAGGGGCCCGAAGGCCAGCCCTACCTCCAGCACATCAACGCCGAGATGGTCGACACCTCGGAGTTCGCATCGGAGGGCGCCAAGAAGGCGTGCTTCGCGAACGCGTCGATCTCGAACCCGTGGCGCCAGACCGGCTGGATCACGATGAACGAGCAGCTGAAGGTGCTGCAGGCCGATGGCGCGATCTCCGAGATGGAGACCCGCGACGCCGGTGACAGCGACGACACGCAGACCGCCGACATCGACTACTTCATCGAAGAGGGCAACTGCGACGTCTTCATCATCTCGCCCAACTCGACCGCGGCCATGACGCCGGCCGTCGAGCGTGCATGCGCCACCGGCAAGCCGGTGGTCGTGTTCGACCGCGGTGTGCAGACCGACTGCCCGGTCACGTTCATCCACCCCATCGGTGGATTCGCGTGGGGCATCGACACGGCTGAGTTCCTCATCGACAACCTCGAAGAGGGCGACAAGGTCGTGGCGCTGCGCATCCTCCCCGGTGTCGACGTGCTCGAGCAGCGCTGGGCCGCGGCCGAGAAGCTGTTCGGCGAGGCCGGCATCGAGGCGGTCGACTACTTCACCGGAGCCGACCCGGCCGAGATCAAGAAGATCATCAGCGACGAGCTCGCCAAGGGCGACGTGCAGGGCATCTGGATGGACGCCGGTGACGGTGCCGTCGCAGCCATCGAGGCGTTCGAGGACGCCGGCGTGGACTACCCGGTCATGACCGGTGAGGACGAGCTGAGCTTCCTGCGCAAGTGGAAGGAGACGGGCCTCACGGGTCTGGCTCCCGTGTACTCCAACTTCCAGTGGCGTACGCCGCTGCTCGCCTCGCAGATGATCTTCGCGGGCACCGAGGTTCCGAAGGAGTGGGTGCTCCCGCAGAGCCCGATCACGTCGAGTGACCTCGACGAGTACCTGGCCGCGAACGAGGGCATGCCCGGTGGTCACTACGCCAAGTTCGGTGGCGAGGACCTCCCCGGCTACCCGACCGTGTGGCAGGAGCGCATCATCCCCTGACACCCTCGGGTGTCGTGAGGCAAACGCGGGGAGCGGGCCGTCCGGTCCGCTCCCCGTTCCCCCTGTACGAGAGGAGCACCGGTGCGGGTCATCGGCGTGAACACCTGGGTCTGGACGTCGCCGCTCGACGACGCCTCCCTCGAGCAGCTGGCCCGTCGGGCCGCATCGATGGGCTTCACCGGCATCGAACTGCCGGTCGAGAACCCCGGCGACTGGGATGCGCACCGGGCGCGCGCGGTGGTCGACGAGCTGGGGCTCACCCCGTTCGTGGTGGGGGCGATGGCGCCGGGTCGCGACCTGGTGGCGGCCCCCGCGGGTCGCATCCACGCCACCCAGGACTACCTGCGCGAGTGCATCCGTGTGGCATCCGTGCTGGGCGCCGGTGTCGTCGCCGGACCTTTCACCGCCAGCACCGGCCGCACCTGGCGGATGGATGCGGACGAGCGTCGGCAGGTGATCGCGCAGCTGCGCGAGAACCTGCGTCCGGTCGTCTCGGCGGCATCCGACGCGGGTGTCGCGATCGGCATCGAACCGCTGAACCGCTACGAGACGAGTCTCGTGAACACGATCGAGCAGGGGCTCGACGTGCTCGAACCGCTGCTGGGGCCGTCGCTCGGCCTCGCCCTCGACAGCTACCACCTCAACATCGAGGAGAAGGACATCGGCGCCGCCATCCGTTCGGCCGCCGGGAACATCGCGCACGTCCAGGTGTGCGGCACCGACCGTGGCGCCGCCGGCGACGACCACCTCGACTGGGGCGCCTTCTTCGACGCGCTCGACGCCGCCGGCTACACCGGCGCGCTCACCCTGGAGAGCTTCACCGGCGAGAACGACACCATCGCGACCGCCGCATCCATCTGGCGTCCGCTCGCCGACAGCCAGGACGCGCTCGCGGAACGTTCACTCGCGTTCCTGCGCCGAACCCTCGCGTCGCGCGGCGAGGCCTGACACGCTGGAACAGATCGAAGGAGATCCGACCGTGAGCACGCACCCCGTCACCCTGTTCACCGGCCAGTGGGCCGACCTCACCCTCGACGAGGTCGCCGCGCACGCCGCCTCGTGGGGCTACGACGGCCTCGAAGTGGCGTGCGGCGCGCACCTGAACGTGGCCCGCGCGAAAGAGGACGCCGCGTACCTGGCCGAGTTCCGGGACACCCTCGACCGGCACGGGCTGAAGCTGTTCGCGATCTCGAACCACCTCTCCGGCCAGGCGGTCTGCGACGACCCGATCGACTTCCGGCACCAGCCGATCCTGCCCTCCTACGTATGGGGCGACGGGGATGCGGAGGGCGTGCGGCAGCGCGCCGCCCAGGACCTCAAAGACACGGCCGTCGTCGCCCGCAAGCTCGGCATCGACACGGTGGTCGGGTTCACGGGCTCTGCGATCTGGCCGTACGTGGCCATGTTCCCGCCGGTTCCCGCAGCAGTCATCGACGGCGGCTACCAGGACTTCGCCGACCGCTGGAACCCGATCCTCGACGTGTTCGATTCCGAGGGCGTGCGGTTCGCGCACGAGGTGCACCCGAGTGAGATCGCCTACGACTATTGGTCGAGCGTGCGGGCGCTGGAGGCGATCGAGCACCGTGAGGCGTTCGGCTTCAACTGGGACCCCAGCCACATGATGTGGCAGAACATCGACCCGGTGGCGTTCATCACCGAGTTCGCCGATCGCATCTACCACGTCGACTGCAAGGACACGCGGCTGCGCACCCCCAACGGCCGCTACGGAGTGCTCGGCTCGCACCTGCCGTGGGGCGACCCCCGCCGCGGCTGGGATTTCGTGTCGACCGGGCACGGCGACGTGCCGTGGGAGGACGCGTTCCGCGCGCTGCGGGCCATCGGCTATCAGGGCCCCATCTCGGTGGAGTGGGAGGATGCCGGTATGGACCGGTTGCATGGGGCTGCGGAGGCGGTGGGCTTCATCCGCTCACTCCTCTGGAAGACGCCCGACGCATCCTTCGACGCCGCGTTCAGCAACCAGACGTGACCGCGCCGGTTCGGCGTCTCGCCGAACTGCGTCGGATGACGGGGACCTGGTTCTTCGTCGTCTCGTTCATCGCACGCCTGCCGGTGGCGATGAACGTGGTGGGTGTGCTGACGCTGGTGTCGGTGGAGCGCGACCTCGCGGATGCGGGGCTCGTCTCGGCGGCGCTGGGTCTCGCATCCGGGGTGGGCGGCCCGGTGATCGGCGCGATCGCCGACCGCGCCGGGCAGCGTCGCGTGCTGATCGTGACCGCCGTGCTGCACGCCCTGCTGCTGGTGGGCCTCGTCTTCGTGGTCTATTCGGATGCGCCGCTCGCGCTGCTGGTGGTCGCGGGCGTGCTCGCCGGTGCGACCATCCCGCCGGCGTCGCCGCTGGCCCGCGCGCGCTGGTTGGCGTTGCTCGCGCCCGACACCCGTGCCGGTGGGCGCGGGGTGCCGATCGCGCTCGGCTACGAGAGCGCCGCCGACGAGATCTCGTTCGTCGGCGGGCCGGTGCTGGTGGGTGCACTCGCCACCGGGCTGGGACCGGCGGCGCCCGTGCTGGCCGCGGCCGGGGTGGCGCTGATCTTCGTCACCGCCTTCGCCTTGCACCCGACGGCGCTCGTGGTGCACCCGGGCGACCACGAGGGTGTCGCGCACGTGGCGCCGCGGCGGGCGCTGCTCGACGCGCGGGTGCTGCTGCCCACCGGCGGCATGCTCGCGATTGGCGCGTTCTTCGGCACGACACTCGCATCCGCCACCGCGCTCATGGAGTCGGAGGGCTCGGGTGAGGCAACGGGGCTCCTCTACGCGGTGATGGGCGCGACCTCCGCGGTCGCCGCGCTCACCGTCGGCAGGCTGCCGCACCGGTTCGCCCTCGACGCCCGCTGGGTGGTGTTCGCAGCGGCGATGCTCGGTGTCGCGCTGGTGATGCCGCACGTCGCGACCGTGCCCGGCATCGTCGTCTGCTTCGCAGCGGTGGGTGTGGCGGTCGGCGCAGGACTCGTCACCATCTTCACGGTCGGTGCGGATGCCGCCCCCGCCGGCCACCTGGCCACCACGATGACGATGCTGTCGAGCGGGATCATCATCGGCCAGGGCATCGCGGTCGCCCTCGTCACCCACATCGGCGCGACCGAGGGCGTGGTCGCCGCGTTCTCGACCGTCGCCGTCGCCACGGGTCTCGGCCTGCTGCTGTCGCTCGGGTATCTGGCGATGCGGCTCAGGCGTCCGACGCCGCAGGCGTGACGTAGACCTTCCGCAGGGTCTCGGTGACGGTCCACACGGTCTCGGCTCCCGCATCCAGGCGCGCCACCGAGCCGGGCGCGAGCTCGATCGCGGGGCGCCCGTCGGAGAACTCCACCGTCGCGTGACCCCGCAGCACCACGAACACCTCGTCGGCTTCGACGTCGCTCATCGCCCCGGGCGTCATCTCCCAGACGCCCACCTCGGAACCGTCGACCGTCTCGCCGAGTGACGCCCAGCCGGTGGTCGGTGCACCCGCCACCAGCTGCGCCTCGGGCACCGGCTCGTGCTCGAGCACGACGCCCGCCGCATCCGCCACCGCTCCCGCGATCACGAGTCGAACCCCAGGCCGAGCGCGTCGAGCGTGCGCAGCAGGATGTTGCGCGAGCCTTCGCGGTGGTCGGCCCGGTCGAGCGACCAGCGGGTGGCGGCGATGCCGGCGGATGCGATGGGCTCGGGCGGGAACGGCACCGGCTTCTTCTGAACCATCTCGAGCGAGGTGCGTTCGGTCTCCTCGCCCGAGAGCAGGTCGAGCATCGTGTCGGCGGCGAACCGGGTTGCCCCCACCCCCAGCCCGGTGAACCCGGCCGCGTACGCGACACGACCCGACCGCGCCGTGCCGAAGAAGGCGCAGAAGCGGGTGCTGGTGTCGATGGCGCCCGCCCACCGGTGGCTGAACCGCAGCCCCTCCAGTTGCGGGTACAGGGTGAAGAAGTGCGAGGCGAGCTTCTCGAAGCTCGCGGGGCGGTCCTCGTACCTGGCGCGCACGCGTCCGCCGTAGTGGTAGATCGCGTCGTAGCCGCCGAACAGGATGCGGTCGTCGGCGGTGCGCCGCGAGTAGTGGAACTGGTTGGCGAGATCGCCGATCCCCTGGCGGTCCTTCCAGCCGATCGAGTCGAGCTGGCGTGCGTCGAGCGGTTCCGTCATCAGCACGTAGTCGTATACCGGCACCGTCATGAGTCGGTTCCGCACCAACAGTGACGGGAACACGCTCGTGCCGAGGGCGACATGCGAGGCGTGCACCCGGCCGCCGTCGGTCACCACCTCGACGCCGTCGGCCACCGTATCCAGCCGTCGCACGGGGGAGTTCTCGAAGATCTCCACGCCCAGCTCGGCTGCCGCCCGGGCGAGTTCGCGCGCCAGTCGCCCCGGATGCACGAGCGCCACCTCACGCTTGCGCCAGATCCCCCCGAGGTAGCTGGGGGAGTGCACCTGCTCCTGCACCTGCTCGCGATCCCAGAGCACCGCATCCGGGTCGCTGTCGTCGGGCGCCCACTCGTCGAGCCACGTCAGCTGGTGCGGCTCGGTCGCCACATCGAGTTCTCCGGTGCGCTCCCACTGCACGTCGAGACGCAGGTCGCGGATGGTCTGCTCCATCGCGTCCAGGTTCTCCATGCCCAGCCGCGCCAACTGCTCGTACTCGGCCGGCCAGCGCGAGCGCCCGTTGTCTTCGCCGTGGGTGAGGCTCGCCTCCACGAAGCCGCCGTTGCGTCCGGATTGCGCCCACCCGATCCGCTTCGCCTCCAGCAGCACCACGCGCCGGTCGGGGTCGCGCTGCTTGGCGCGCACCGCCGTCCACAGTCCGGTGAAGCCGCCGCCCACCACCACCAGGTCGGTGGTGGGGGCGCCGCTGAGGGTCGGGTATCGCTCGCCGCCCCCGAGTTCATCCAGCCAGAAGACCGCCTGACGCGTGTCGCCCAACGCGCGGGCGATCACGGATGCGGTGGGCGGGTAGCGCTCGAAGACGGTGTCGTGCGGCAGCGGGCTCACCCTCGCCATTCAACCGGCCCCCGTGCGCCGCCGCTAGCCTGACCTGATGCCGACCGTGCGACCCGCGACCCCCGCCGACCTTCCGCAGCTGGCGCAGTTGGCGGCGCTTACCTTCCCGCTGGCGTGCCCGCCGCACACCACCGACGAGGCGAAGGCCGCGTTCATCGCGACCCACCTCACCGAGGCGCACTTCGCGGGCTACCTCGCCGACCCGGCACGCGACGTGCTGGTGGCCGAGGAGGGCGGCGAACTCGCCGGGTACGTGATGAACGTCGAAGGCGAACCGGCGGATGCCGACGTCGCCGCCGCGATCCGCATCCGCCCCACCGTGGAGCTCAGCAAGTGCTACGTGCATCCGGGGCGCCACGGGGCCGGGGTCGCGGGGTCGCTCATGACGGCGGCGCTCGCCGCGGCCGCCGCGCGGAAGGCCGCGGGGGTGTGGCTGGGCGTCAACCAGGAGAACGCCCGGGCGCAGGCGTTCTACGGCAAGCACGGGTTCGAACGGGTCGGGGTGAAGCGGTTCCTGGTGGGGGAGCGCTACGAAGACGACTACGTGTACGAACGCGCCCTCTGACCGTCAGGCGTCGGCGACCGTCAGCACGATCTTGCCGCGCGTGTGGCCCGACTCGATGAGCCGGTGCGCGTCGGCCGCCGCCTCCAACGGCAGCACCCGGTCGACGAACACCCGGATGTCGCGGGACTCCAGCAGGCGGGTCACGATCGCGAGCGTCGCCGCGTCGGGCGCCACCCGGTAGCCGGTCGCCCGCACCCCGAGCTTCTCCGCCTCCGCCGCCATCTCGGGGAACGACCCGGTGGGTCCGTTCACGTAGATGCCGCCCGGCCGCAGCACGCGCAACGAGCGCGAACCGGTCGCATCCGCTGTGTTGCCGACCAGGTCGATGACGGCGTCGACGTCGTCGATCGCCTCCTCGAAGCGGTGCGCCGTGTAGTCGACGACTTCGGATGCGCCCAGCTCGGTGAGGAAGGCGGCGTTGCGTGCCGAGCCGGTGGCGATCACGTGCGCCCCGAAGTACGCGGCGAACTGCACCGCGAAGTGGCCCACCCCTCCCGCGCCGGCGTGGATCAGCATCCGCTGCCCCTCGTGCGCCTTTGCCGTGTCGACCACCATGCCCCACGCGGTGAGCGCGGCGAGCGGAACGGCCGCCGCCTCCACGTGCGACAGCGACGGCGGCTTGCGGGCGACGCTGAGGGCGTTCGCGGTGAGGTACTCGGCGTAGGCGCCGCTCATCCGCGGCACCATCCCCATCCCGTACACCTCGGTGCCGGGCTGCAGCGGGTGCGACTCGTAGGGCGCTTCGACGACGATCCCGGAGAAGTCGTTGCCGAGCACGACGGGGGTGGAGGTCACCCCGGGCCAGGCGCCGCGGCCGGCTCGCGTCTTCGCGTCGATCGGGTTGACGCCGGCAGCCACCACCTTGATCAGGAACTCGGCGTTCACCCGCGCCGGAACTTCGGCCGTCGCCAGTTCCAACGTCTCGGGGCCGCCCGGTGCGGTGATCGTCACCGCGCGCATCGTCGTCATGTGGCCCTCCCAGCCTCGGATGCCATTCAACGCCTGTCATGCGTCACCGGTGTTACGCCGGTGTCACCGTGCTGATAACTTCTCGGGATGCGCCCCCTTTTCGTCGGCATCCGCATCGCCGGAGCGGCTCTCGTGCTCGTCGCGATCATCGTGCAGTTCCAGTCGAGTTCGGCTCTGTGGGCGGCCGACGGCATCCAGGACATCGGCACGAAGGTCGTCAACTTCTTCTCGTTCTTCACCATCCAGTCGAACCTGCTCGCCGGCGTCACGTTGGCGCTCGGCGCATGGGTGCTGATCCGGGGTGGCCGCGACGGTGTCGACCCCGGCTGGTACGCGACGCTGCGGGCCTGCGCCACCACCTACATGGTCACCACCGGGATCGTCTACAACCTGCTGCTGCGCGGCATCTCGCTCTCGCAGACCGACACGGTCGTCTGGACGAACGAGGTGCTGCATGTGGTGGTGCCTCTGCTGATGCTCGCCGACTGGATCTTCGCGCCCGCGATCCGCCGCCTCGGCTGGAACACGATCGGCATCGTCGTGATCTATCCGATCGTCTGGGCCGTCTACACGATGATCCGGGGACCGTTCGTGTTCGACGAGACGAAGGGGGTGCAGGGCTGGTACCCGTACCCGTTCCTCAACCCCGACACCTCCGCCAACGGCTACCTGTCGGTGGCGTTCTACGTGATCCTCATCGCCGTGGTGATCGGCGCGGTCGGGGTGGGCGTCGTCGCGATCTCGCGCGCCCGCACCAAGAACCGCTCCTAGCGGCGCATCGCGGCGAGCAACTGGTCGGCCAGCTGCACGAGCCGGTGGATCTCGTTCTCGTCGCGATCAACCCAGCGGGTCTCGGGTACGCCGCTCACCGGCACGAAGTCGGTGTGCTGCTCCCACACCACGAGGGTGCGTTCGGCGCCCAGCACGTACTGCTGCCACCACACCTGACGCAGGTAGTGGCGGGGGATGCTGCGCCACGCCGAGCGGGTGGTCTTGATCTCGCAGAGTTCGAGGGTGCCGCCGTCGTCGCGGATGCCGTCGGGTGTGGCCAGGTGGGCGCGCTCGCCGTCGGCGTGGAAGAGCCCCGAGTTGCCGCGCATGCCGGGGTGGTGCCGGGCCACCCACCGCCCGATCTCCGGTTCGCGTTCGCGGCCGTGTTGCGTGTACGCGTTGCCGCTGAACCGCGACCCGAGCAACTTCTCCATCGCGACCGCCCGCACCGCCTTCTCGCCGGTGAGGCGGGCCACATCCGTCGCCGTCACCCCGCGGGCGCGCTCGCGCAGCCACGACACCCGGTCGGTCGCGTCGGCCACCATCCGCTGCCTGTACGGCACGGGCGGCGCGTCGAAGAACGCGAGGGTCGGTTGCTGCACCTGTCCAGTGTCGCTGATGCTTCGGACAGCGGCGGTATTTCGAGACCCATATACGCCGTCAAGGTGCGGCATAGGAAACTCCCAGCGGCGCGAGCACAATCGAAGGCGTGACGATCCCCACCAGCGCGCCCGCCCCCCTCACCCGTCCCGACGGGTCGCCCATCCGCGCCCTCGTCGTCGACGACGAGCCGTCGCTCGGCGAACTGATCCAGATGGCGCTCAGGTACGAGGGATGGCAGGTCGAGACGGCCACGGATGGCGCCTCCGCGCTGAACAAGGCCCGCGCCTTCCAGCCGGATGTGGTGGTGCTCGACATCATGATGCCGGGCCTCGACGGGCTCGAGGTGCTGAAGCGGCTGCGCGCCGCCGGCGACGATGTGGCAGTGCTGTTCCTCACCGCGAAGGATGCCGTCAACGACCGCGTCGTCGGTCTCACCGCGGGCGGCGACGACTACGTCACGAAGCCGTTCAGCCTTGAGGAGGTGGTGGCGCGCCTGCGCTCCCTGCTGCGCCGCACCGGTCGTGCCGTGAGCGGCTACACCGACCCGGTGCTGCGCATAGGCGACCTCACCCTCGACGAGGAGAGCTACGAGGTGACCCGCGCGGGCCGCGCGATCGAGCTCACCGCGAAGGAGTTCGAGCTGCTGCGCTACCTGATGCGCAACCCGCGCCGCGTGGTCAGCAAGCTGCAGATCCTCGACCGGGTGTGGAGCTACGACTTCGAGGGGCGTTCCAGCATCGTCGAGATCTACATCTCCTACCTGCGCAAGAAGATCGAGGCCGACGGTCCGCCGATGATCCACACTGTCCGCGGTGTCGGCTACCTGATCAAGCCGGGCACATGAGCGGCCGCGCGCCCTGGTCCATCCGCCGCCGCCTGGTGGTGGGTGTGGTGGCGCTGCTCGCCGTGGTCGGGGTCTTCATCTGCGCCGTGAGTGTGCTGGCGTTGCGCCAGAATCTGGTCGAGCGACTCGACGAGCAGGTGCGCGACTCGATGCGCTATTTCGTCACCTCGTCGGCCGGCCAGGGCCCCGGCAACCCGGAGACGCTGCTGCGCACCGGTCTGGTGGTCGTCGTCACCAGCGGCGACGGCCAGACGTCAGCGGGTGTCGTGGTGAACGGCCCCGACGACCGCGAGGAACTCACCCCCGCCCAGCGGGCGCAGGTGCTCGGCGTGCCGGAGGCGACCGCGACCACCGCATCCGTCGACGGCCTCGGCTCGTACCGCATCGAGAAACGCACCCTCCCGTCGGGCGAGGTGATCGCGGTGGGGCTGCCCATGTCGGAGGTCGACGCCACCACCTGGTCGCTGGCGCTCACGTTCGCTCTGGTGACGGCCGGCGCGATCGCGTTGGCGGCGCTGGCCGCGACCGCCGTCGTGCGGGTCGCGTTGCGGCCGCTCGGCCGGGTGACCGAGACAGCCACGCGGGTCAGCGAACTGCAGCTCGCCTCCGGTGACGTGGCCATCCCGGAGCGCGTGCCCGCATCCGAAGCCGACCCGCGCACCGAGGTGGGTCAGGTGGGTGCCGCCATCAACCGCATGCTGGGCCACGTCGAGAGCGCGCTCGTCGCACGTCAGCGGTCGGAGGAGAAGGTTCGCCGGTTCGTCGCCGATGCCAGCCACGAACTGCGCACCCCGCTCGCGTCGATCCGCGGGTACGCGGAACTCACCCGCCGCATCGACGACGACCTGCCGGTCGACGCGATCCGTTCGCTCGACCGCATCGAATCCGAGTCGATCCGCATGACGGGCCTCGTGGAGGACCTGCTCGAGCTGGCGCGTCTCGACGAGGGGCAGGGGCTCACGTTCGGCGAGGTCGAATTGGTGCGACTGGTGACGGATGCGGTGGGCGACGCGTACGCCGCCGCCCCCGACCACGAGTGGATGGTGGAGGCGCCCGAGCCCCCGCTCACGATCGAGGGCGACCAGGCACGCCTGCATCAGGTGGTGGCCAACCTGCTCGCGAACGCGCACACCCACACCCCGGAGGGCACCGCGGTGACGGTGACCCTCGCCGCCGACGGCGACGACATCCTGCTGACGGTGGCCGACGACGGGCTCGGCATCGACCCCGAGCTGCAGCCGCGGCTGTTCGAACGCTTCGCCCGGGGCGACTCGTCGCGGTCGCGCGCCACCGGCAGCACCGGCCTGGGGTTGGCGATCGTCGCGGCGGTCGTCGACGCCCACCAGGGCGAGATCCGTGTGGCGAGTTCCCCCGGCGACACCCGCTTCGTGGTGCGTCTGCCACGCCGTCGCGCGCCACAGCCCGACGGGGCGGCCCTGGCAGACTGAGCGCCATGCGATCCGCTGCCCGAGCGTTCGCGGCCCTCGCCCTCGCCGCGGTGGTGGTGGCCGTGCCCGCCGCCGCGTCGGCGAGCGAGGGGTCGGTGCCGGCCGACGTGCGCGCCTACGTCACGGGTGGCGGGATGCTGGAGCGCCTCGACGACATCTACGGCGTGAACGCGGCGGGCGACGGCATCCCGTTCGACGACACCACAGAACCGGGCCCGATCTCGCGCGTCTTCCTCTTCACCGACGAGCGGATCGCGGGCGACCTCGACGGCCCGCCGACCCGGATGGCGAACGAGTGGGCGGTGCCGGTCTCGCTCGGCGGCGAGCCCCTCGGTGTCGCGATCATCTGGATCAACCCCGAGACGGATGCGGCGGAGCTCGCCGAGTTCGAGCCGGGTGCGGATGCCGCGGTCGCGCTCGCGGATGTGCCGGATGCGGCGCGGCTCGTGCACGACCTCGGCAGCGCGGCATGGTTCGCGCTCGCCGACGACACCCTCACCCCGCTGGTGACCGGCAGCTCCGGGGTGACCGAACCGATCCCGGTGGACGAGGTGGCGCTCCAGGCGCCGGTCGCCGACGAACCGGATGCGGTGGACGACTCGGGAGGACGGATCGGGCTGATCGTCGCCGTCGTCGTCATCCTCGTCGCGGTGGTCGTCGCGGCGCTGCTGCTGCCCGGCCGCCGTCGGCGCAAGCCGACCTCCGAGGTGTGATAACCTCTTTCAGCCGAAGACCGCTGGTCTCTGTGCGCCTGCTTGCAGGAGTGCAGATGAAATCCTCTCCGAGGGGCCCGCGCAGGTGTGTGAAGTAAACCCCCGGGTTCTGCTCCGTGCGCTTGCGCCGGAGCTTTTTCTTTGCCCAGCGCCATCGGCATGACATCCACAATGACAAGGAGCGCCATGGCGAACAAGGAAACCACGGTCGCCGAGCTGACGGAACTGTTCCGCAGCTCGAATGCGGTCGTGCTCACCGAGTACCGCGGCCTCACGGTGGCGCAGCTCAAGCAGCTGCGCGGCAACATCCGTGAAGACGCGAGCTACGCCGTGGTGAAGAACACGCTTACCCAGATCGCGGCCAAGGAAGCCGGTGTGACCGGCCTCGACGAGCTTCTCGTCGGCCCGTCCGCGATCGCGTTCGTGCACGGAGACACCGTCTCCGTCGCGAAGGCTCTGCGTGACTTCGCCAAGGCCAATCCTCTGCTCGTGATCAAGGGCGGCTACTTCGACGGTGCCGCCCTGACCGCTGCCGAGGTGGGCAAGCTCGCCGACCTGGAGACCCGGGAGGTGCTGCTGGCGAAGCTGGCCGGCGCCTTCAAGGCCTCGCTGTTCGGAGCTGCCTACCTGTTCAACGCGCCGCTGTCGAAGGCCGTCCGTACGGTCGACGCGCTGCGCGAGAAGCAGGAATCCGCGAGCTGACGCTCGCACCCAGACATGTCCGGCGGAACCCCGTCGGAGTCTCAACCCCGGGGCCTCGGCCCCACAGCTAAGGAGAATCACATGGCTAAGCTCAGCACCGACGAGCTGATCGCGGCGTTCAAGGAGCTCTCGCTCATCGAGCTGTCCGAGTTCGTCAAGCAGTTCGAGGAGACCTTCGAGGTCACCGCCGCCGCCCCCGTCGCCGTGGCCGGCGTTGCCGCCGCCGGTGGTGCCGGTGGCGCCGCCGAAGAGGTCGAGGAGAAGGACTCGTTCGACGTCGTCCTCGAGTCGGCCGGCGACAAGAAGATCCAGGTCATCAAGGAGGTCCGTGCCCTCACGAACCTCGGCCTCGGCGAGGCGAAGGCCGTCGTCGACGGTGCCCCGAGCACCGTCCTCGAGGGCGCGAACAAGGAGACCGCCGAGAAGGCGAAGGCGCAGCTCGAGGAGGCCGGCGCGACCGTCGTCCTCAAGTAAGGACCTTCACGCCAGCAGTCCAGAAGGGCGCCGCCCCCCCCCCGGGGCGCGCCCGAGCGCCGTGGCCGGTGGGGGCCAGGTG
>JAEWJX010000087.1 GCA_023386365.1 Actinomycetes bacterium
GTTCTCTCCTCGACTGGCTTATGTGAACGGCATTGCGCCTACGGCGCGACCCACCCCTCGGCGATCGCGCGGGGCTGATACAGCGTGTTGTTCGACGGATCATCGTGGACGACCACGAACGTCGTCCCGTCCGTCGAGCGGCTCACGCGCGACTGCCAGATGCCCTGGAAGTACGCGCCGGCGAACCAGCTCGCGTCGTGGCAGGCCGCGCGGCTCTTCCACGTTCCTTCGCAGAACGTGGCCTGGTCGATACCCGGGACCATCGTCCATGTCGCGCCGTCGCTGGAGCGGTAGCTCGTCTTGTCGTCGCCGTACGCGTAGAAGGTGCCTTCGCGCCAGGCGAGGGCGACGTGGCCGCCGAGGTCACCGATCGCGCCGATCTCGACCCAGTCGCTCGCGTCGGTGGAGCGGAAGACCTTCTGCTCTGATCCGCATGCGACGTAGAAGGCGTCACCGTCGGACGTGAGTCCTTCCGTCAGGCCGCAGAGGCTCGCGCCGTTCCACGTGATCCCGCCGGGCTGGTTGATGCGTCGGAGCGGCGTCCAGCTCACGCCGTCGGTCGACGTCGTCGCGCTCCAGCCGGTCGCCAGCCACTTGCCGTTCGCGTAGGCGACGGCACGTAGCAGGTCGTAGTCGTCGAGCCCGCCGTTCGCCTCCGCCACGCTGCTCGTCCACGACTTGCCGCCGTCGCGTGACGTGATCCGCAGGCCGCCGTAGCCCACGCCGACGAGCCCGCGCACCTGCCCGGGAGGTCCTGGCGGCGGTGACGCGTCTCCCTGGCTCGTCGATGGCGGCGCTCCGGAGTCCGTCGTCGCCGTCGGATCGCCCGTCGTCGTGCCATCGGTCCTGGCCGGCGTGTCCGTACCGGAAGACGGCGAGCCCGGAGCGGCGGGGTTCTCGTCCGGTACCGTGCAGCTGGCGAGCAGCGCAACGACCACGAGCGCGGCGCGGTCGAGCGTCCTCATGCCTTCAGGAACGGAAGGACGTCCGAGGCGACGTTCCACACCGCATCGGGGTAGAGCTGCGCCGGGGACATCGGTCCCCAGAAGTCTTTCCCGAGGAACTTCCTGGTCGGATAGCCCTTCACGCCGTTCGCCTCGTAGTCGGCCGGCGAGAGGCCCATCGCCTGGAGCGCCGTCCCGAGCCACTGGTGCCAGAGGAGGCCCGCGTAGACCTTCGCGGTGTTCCCCGCCTCGCCGTCGCTGACGACGAGCGACTTCGACCGGTAGTCGCAGTAGTTGCCCGTCTTCAGGAACCCGCCGGCGCCCCCCGCGGTGATGACGGGCATCCCTTGCCCCGAGTGGGTGTATTCGCCCGACTCCTGGGTCCACACGACGAGGCAGTCGTCGAGGTACGTCCGGCCGGTCCCGTCGTCGACGTCGAGCTTGGCCGCGAGGTCGAGGAACGTGTGCGCGAACGTCAGCCGGTGGGCCTCCGCGATCGTCGCCTGCGCCTGCGCATTTCCGTTCGCCTGGTGCGCGATGTCCTGGTGCCAGTCGCCCGCGAAGCTGGAGAACGTGTCGTCGACGTGCACCACGGCGATCCGGCTCGTGTCGCAGAGCATCGCGGCGACGATCACGTCGTTGAGCGCGCCGTAGAGCGTCGCCTGGTCGGACGGGCTCACGTAATACGTCGACTTGTTCTCGATCGCGACGGTGTTCGTGGTGACCGGCGTGACGTTGTTGCAGCTCGGTCGGACGCGCAGGCGCCGCTCGAGCTCCGACAGGCGCTGCATGTGATCGTCGAGGCGGCGGCGATCGTCGCTCGAGAGGCGCCGGTTCGAGTTGCGGAGCCGCTTGTAGTCCTCGAGGACGCGGTCGACGACGGGCGGGAGCTTGACGCTCGAGTCGTCGGCGGGATCGTTCGGCACGAAGACGCGCTTGAACAGGTCGAGGGCGTCGGTGCTCCCGGCGACCGGCTGGATCGGTCCGCTCCTGGTCTCCGGGTTCGACCAGACGAACGAGAGGTTGTTGCCGATGTGCAGCGACCGCTCGCGGATGGTCCCGAGCGACTCGTAGAACTTGGGCGACCACGCCATGAGCTGGTCGATCGTCGGCGTGGGATGCCCATGCATGACGACGCCGTCGTTGCCGTTGCCGTCGTTGCGGGCGAAGTTCCCGAGGTGCCCGCCAGAGTGATGCCCGATGTAGAAGGGCACGTCGAGGCCGCGGAGAATGTTCATCTTAGACGCCACGGACGCCGTGAGCTTGCTCGACGGAGCACGCAGCACGGGGCTGAGCATCGCGTCCGAGCCTTGCGTCTGCAGCGAGAGCGCACCGCTGCGGACGGTGCGGCCGGCGTAGTTCAGCGACTGGGTGAGCGTGGAGTCCGCCGGGTACATGTTCGAGCCCCAGATGCCGCCGTGCGACGAGCAGAACTGGATGTACCGTCGCATGCCCGGCACTGCAGCCTCCGCGCGCGAGGGGCGCGCGAGCGAGGACATGAAGGGCAGAGCGAGCGTGAAGCCGCCCACGCCGCGCAGGATCTGTCGGCGAGACATCTTGATCATTGGACGATCCTCCTTCGCTTGAACTCCGGCCGGAGCGCCGTCGCCGCGAGGACGTCTCCGAGCGGCCCGCCCTTCTGCGCGGACTCGGCGAGGACCTTGATGAGGGCGCGGTCGCCGGTGGTGGACTCGATGCGCCGGAAGCTGAACCGGAAGTAGCGCTCCGCGAAGCACGCCTCGACGCGGCCGCTCTCGGCGAGCTGCTGCGTCAGATCGCCGGCGTTGTTCGCCGGCCGATCGTCATCGGCGATCCAGGGCACGGTCTTGGTGTCGATCGGCGCCTGACCGACGACCTTGCCGGTCATGTCGAAGAGCGTCTGCGTCGCCCGGGCGCGCCCGAGGGCGTCGAAGTTCTCCGAGACGAAGCCGAGCGGATTGATCAGGGTCCTGTGGCAACCGGCGCAGCGCGTGTCCTTCTCGGTGAGCTCCTGGACGACCTGGCGCGTCGAGAGCGTCGGGCTCTGGTTGATCGCGACCGCCATCCCCTCCGGGGGAGGCGGCGGGATCTCGTCGCAGAGGAGCGTCGTGCGGATGAACACGCCCGTCATGATGGGGCGCGTGTTCGCCGTGCCCGTCGTGAGGAACGCGGCGCGCGTGAGCAGGCCGGCGCGCTCCGGTGGGAGCTCGGGCGGGTTGCCCGAGCCGTTCCACGGCGCGATCCCGTAGATGGCGGCCAGCTCGGCGTCGCGCGCGAACGACTGTCGGTTCGTCAGCAGATCGCGGACCGAGCCGCCGCTCTTCGCGATGAACGTCGCCGCGTCGACGACCTCCTGGACCATGCGCGCGCGGAGCTCGGGGCTCGGCGAGTTCGACCCGGCGAACGCCTTGAAGGTCGGGTCCTGAAGCCGGCTGTCGAGCGCCGGCAGCTCGAGGAGCGGCCAGAACCACTGCGTGAAGAAGCTCGTGAGCGTGGAGGTCGTGCGTGGATCGCCGAAGAGGCGTTCGACCTCTGCCGCATACCGCGCGGGATCGAGCAGCGCTCCGCTCCTCGCGGCCTCGCGCAGGGTCGCATCCGGCATCGTTCCCCAGAAGTGATAGGAGAGACGTGACGCGAGCTCCCACGCGTCGAGCGCGAAGATGTCCTCTGCGCCCGCGGGCGTGGTGCCACTCTCGACGTGGTAGAGAAAGCGCGGCGCCGAGAGGAGGCGCGTCACGACGTTGGCGACCGTCTCGGCCGGCACGTTCGTCGCCGGGGCATCACCCACGTAGAGCGTCACGTCCTCCTGCTCGAGCGGGCGGCGTGTCGCCAGCTCGCCGAACTTGCGCACGAAGGCTTCGAA
>JAEWJX010000117.1 GCA_023386365.1 Actinomycetes bacterium
GCCCCGGAGCCCGACGAGCGCGACGCCGCGCCGCGCCCCCCGCAGCGCGCATCCGCCCCCGCGCGGGCGCCGAAGCAGCAGCCGCAGGGAGCGAAGCCGGTGAGCAAGCCGGCGGAGCGTCCGGGGCGCTACGGCGAGGCGGTCGTGCGCGAGGTCCTGAAGGCGAGCTTCATCGAAGAGGTGTCCCTCGCCCCCACCGACCGCCAGGTGCGGCTCGTCGAGGAGCCGGGTCCCGCCGGCCCCGGGGAGGGGTAGCCGGTGTACGAGGGCATCGTCCAGGACCTGATCGACGAGCTCGGACGCCTCCCCGGCATCGGCCCGAAGTCGGCGCAGCGGATCGCGTTCCACATCCTGCAGACTGAGAGCTTCGACACCACCCGCCTCGCCGAGATCCTCACCGTCGTGCGCGAGAAGGTGAAGTTCTGCAACGTGTGCGGCAACGTCTCCGAGCAGGAGACGTGCGCCATCTGCCGTGACCCGCGCCGCAACTCGGCCACGATCTGTGTCGTCGAGGAGGCGAAGGACGTCGTGGCGATCGAACGCACCCGCGAGTTCCGCGGCCTCTACCACGTGCTCGGCGGCGCGATCAGCCCGATCGACGGCATCGGCCCCGACGATCTGCGCATCGCTCAGCTGCTGAAACGGCTCGCCAGCACCGAGGTCACCGAGGTCATCATCGCCACCGACCCGAACCTCGAGGGGGAGGCGACCGCCACCTACCTCACCCGCCTGCTCGTGCAGCCGGGTCTCACGGTCACGCGCCTCGCATCCGGGCTGCCGGTCGGCGGCGACCTGGAGTACGCCGACGAGGTCACCCTGGGTCGCGCGTTCGAGGGCCGCCGCGTCGTCGAGTAGCGGGCGCCCTGCGGCGTAACCGTGCACCGGCCGGCATGTGCCGCTGGATAGGATGACCTTCGTTCCCCATCCCCCTGGAGTGCCTTCCCGTGTCCCTCATCGTCCAGAAGTTCGGCGGTTCGAGCGTCGCCGACGCCGAGAGCATCAAGCGGGTCGCGAAGCGCATCGTCGAGACGCGCAAGGCCGGTAATTCGGTCGTCGTCGCGGTGTCCGCCATGGGCGACACCACCGACGAACTCGTCGACCTCGCCCACCAGGTGTCGCCGATCCCCGACCCGCGTGAGCTCGACATGCTGCTCACCACCGGCGAGCGCATCTCGATGGCGCTGCTGGCGATGGCGATCCGCGACATGGGCTACGAGGCCCGCTCCTACACGGGCAGCCAGGCCGGCATGATCACGGATGCGCAGCACGGCGCCGCGCGCATCGTGGATGTCACCCCGGGCCGGGTGCGTGAGGCGCTCGACGAGGGCGCCATCGCGATCGTCGCGGGCTTCCAGGGGTTCAACCGCGACAGCCGCGACATCACGACGCTGGGCCGCGGCGGCTCCGACACCACCGCGGTCGCCCTCGCGGCGGCCCTCGGAGCGGATGTCTGCGAGATCTACACCGACGTCGACGGCGTCTTCACCGCCGACCCGCGCGTGGTGCCGAAGGCCCGCAAGCTCGACCGCGTGACGAGCGAGGAGATGCTCGAACTCGCGGCGGCGGGTGCGAAGGTGCTGTATATCCGCGCGGTGGAATACGCGCGACGTCACGGTGTGACGCTGCACGTCCGCTCGTCGTTCAACAACAACGAAGGCACCTGGGTCGTGAACCCGGTGGAGGGAGAGACCGTGGAAGAGCCGATCATCACGGGAGTCGCCGGAGACCTCAGCGAGGCGAAGATCACCGTCGTCGGTGTTCCGGATGTGCCCGGCAAGGCCGCCGACATCTTCACCATCGTCGCGAAGACGGGCGCCAACATCGACATGATCGTGCAGAACGTGTCGGCCGCCTCGACGGGGCTCACCGACATCTCGTTCACCCTCCCGAAGGTGGAGGGCGAGAAGGTGCTCACCGCTCTGCGCGCCGCGCAGCCGGATGCCGGGTTCGGGTCGCTGCAGTACGACGACCAGATCGGCAAGCTGGCGGTCGTCGGCGCCGGGATGCGCACGAGCGCCGGCGTCTCGGCCGCCCTGTTCCGGGCGCTGTCGGATGCGGGCATCAACATCGAGATGATCTCAACGTCGGAGATCCGCATCTCGGTGGTGACGCGCGCCGACACCCTCCCGCAGGCGATGCGGGTGGTGCATGCCGCGTTCGAACTCGACGGCGACTCGGACGCCGTGGTGCACGCCGGAACCGGGCGGTAGGCAGCACCCTTCATGCGCACCCTCGCAGGGTGAGCACACCTCTTTACCTCGGATGCGTCCGTCGGCATACTGTGCAGCACATCCCTCAGATGGAGGTGCCGAGTGGAGCGCGCGTACGGAGACGGCCGGGGTCGTGTCGGGAGCCGGTGGTTGGCTGCCGACGAGCTCGATCTGTTCTTCGGGTTGTGCGAGGCGCGCGGTCTCGACTCCGGGAGCTTCCCGGAGCGGGAGCGCATCGAGCAGATGATGCGCACCTGCCGGGAGGTCGTGCGGGGGGTGTTCGCCGAGGGTGATGGCGGCGAGATCCTGGTCGGTGCGGCCGTCATCTGGCCGCTGCGTGCGGGGGCGCAGGAGCGTATCGCCGACCGGAGGATCGCCGATGGGCGCGGGATCACGCGGAAGGATCTCGAGTCGTCGTGGTCGCGCGCCCGGTACGCGTACATCGCGTGCGTGGTCGCCCGGGAGCATTGCGGGTCCCAGGTGATGAGCGCGGTCCGCATCGACATCGAGACTCTCGGCGCGAAGGTCCTCGCCGTGTACACGCGCCCGTCGACGCCCGAGGGTAGGCGGGCGGTCGACCGCTACCGGTTCGAGCCGCTGTGGCCGGGGGGCGAGATCTTCGAGCGCCGGCTGGAGTCCCCGCAGCGCTGGCGCCTGGGCCGTTCCCGGATCCGGCGCCAGCTGCCGGAGCTGTGGCGCCGCGGGGAGCTCAGCTACTACGACAACATGACCCGCGGTTTCGCGAGCGTCGCGCGGGCCGGCAAGTGGGGGCTTCTGTTCGTCTACGGTGTGCTTCTCGTGGCGACGATCGCGAGTGCGCTCTCGGGGGTCGTGGTGCCGTTCGACGAGGAGGTGCGTCGGTCGCTTGTCGCGCCGCTGATCTCGTCGGCGGCGACGCTCGGCGGTCTCGCGACCACGGTGTTCTTCCTGACTGCGCAGCTGAAGATCACCGGCGTCAGCCAGTACGGCCTCACCGCGCTGTACCGTTTCCGCGACTATGCGCCGGTCTTGGGGTCCAGCTTCGCAACGATCGCGGCGGCGGTCGCGACCATCCTCTCGGCGCCTCCGCGTGCGGATTCGTATCTGCTGTTCGCGCTCATCTCGCTCGGGCTCCTGATGGTGTCGATCGTGCTGCAGTCGATCGACCTCATCACCAACATGGATCCGGTGACGGTGGCGCGCAAGTTCCTCGGGAGGGTGAACGGCGACCAGGCCGAGCAGTGGGGTCTGGCGAAGGTGCGCATCAACATGCCGGATGACGGCCATGACGCGGTCTTCGACATCCGCCTGAAGTCGCACCGTTCCAACTTCGGTTTGCGTGATCCGCTGATGCCGGTGCACGAGATCCTGCAGAAGGCGTCGAAGCAGCGCTACGGCCAGATCGTGTCGTGCATGGCGGAGCAGATCGTGGGCGCCTATGACGGCGAATGGACGATGCAGTTCCCGGACATCCACCGCTGGCACACGGCGGCCCGCGCAGGGGATCCACGGGCGCCGGGGCTCGACGACGGTCAGTGGTCGCAGGAGGGCGCGGCGCTGCGGCTGCAGTTGGCGATGCTGTACCTGCACTACCTCCGTCGCGTGCACCGCAACCGCACGTTCGACCTCACCGCTGACGACCGCCGTCAGACGGCCCAGTTCGTGATCAGTCGTCTGATCGTCGTGCTGGCCCGCGATAGCCGCCTCGACGAGGATCACCGCGATGGTCCGGTGCAGGTGCTCAAGACGCGGCAGGAGTTCGAGCAGGTGCTCCGCCTGTGCGTCATCGTGGTGACGCTGATCGGTTCCGACTTCCGCACGGGGGCGCACCGGATCGAACCGTCGGGCCGGCCCGACAGCCTCATGGCGTTCGTCTATGCGATCAAGGCGCTGCAGTTGGCGGGCTTCGGCGAGCTGTCGGCGGATGCGGCGGAGGCGCTCGCCTGGCTGCTGGAGTCGCCGAATCTGAGCCGCGCCGATATCCAGTTCGCGCTCGAGGAGCTCGCGTTCGATCCCGATCTGCGAGCGATCGTGGTCGACGCGCACGGCGACGCGGCGCGACTCGAGCGTCCGCGCATCCTGGAGCCTGTCGGCGACCGCGAGCACCCGTGGAAGGCGTTCGAGGATGAGGTGCGCGCCACGCGTATGAGCGTCGCCGCCGAACGGGAGGCTGCGGCTGTGAAGGATGCAGTCGGTCGGCTGCTCGCCGAGGAGGCGGCCCGGGCGGTGCTCGAGGGGCGGGAGCCGCTCGACCCGCCGGCCGACGACGAGCGGGCTGCTTCCTAGACCCGCTGGCGCGGCTTGTCGGAGTTCATCCCCTGGATGCGCGAGTCGCGGGTGCCGTTGTTGGTGCCGACTTTCACGTCGCCGCCGGTCATGTTGCTGACGACGATCTCGGTCTCGTGTTCGTACGCGTGACTCTTGTCGGTGTTGCGGTACGCCATCCACACGGCCCAGTAGAACGAGGCCGCGCCGACGGGGCCGAGGGCGAGCAGCCATCCGACCCAGTCGTCGGATGCGAGGACGATCGGTGCGAGGTGCAGCATCTTCCCGTTCCTGTCAGCTGTTGGCGACGATCGCGATGGCGACCGCTTCGAGGATGGTGCCGAGCGTCAGGGCGACGAGCAGCAGCTTGGGCACGCTGACCGGCACGCTGCCCATGGTCTCGCCGGTGCGCCCGTTGACGGCGATGTAGTGCAGGAACGCGCGCCCGTCGGATTTGCGTTCGTAGTACGAGTACAGCCACACGGGCAGCAGCACGGCCACCCACCGGGTGCCTTTGATGTCGACGCGTTCCGACTCCCACCGGATGCCGCGGTCGTAGGCGCCGGCGGATTCGGTGGCTTTCTGCCGCGCGATGCTGAGCAGCTGGTGCTGCACGGTGGGCATGATCGCGTCGATGTTGAGGTCGCGCTTCTCGGAGGTGAACTCGCCCATGTAGCGCGCGTCGTAGGCGACCGCGTTGGTGGTGTCGAAGGGCAGGATCGTGTTGATGACGTTGTTGGTGTTGTCGCGGGTGTCCTGGTTGAGGCGCGCCGACGACGACTCGACGGTCAGGTCGTCGACGGTGAAGTCGAAGGTGCGGTTCACCTGGTACACGTCGGCGTCGTAGTAGGTCTTCTTGTTGTCGTCGGTGCCGCGGGTGTACCGGCGTGTCTCGATCTCGCCGTAGCCGCCGACGTCGCCGTGCAGGTTCCCGTCGACGAGCAGGTAGGGCATGTAGACGCCGACGACGTTCTCGGGGACGAACTGCTCTTTGAACTTCTTGAGCGCGAACGTGCGCCGACGCCCGGCGAACTTGCGGACGTGTTCGACGGCCTGCGCGTGCGTCACCGTGAACGGGAGAAGCGCATCCGGCACCGCGCCGTTGGGGATCTGCGTGTTCTGCGACAGCGTCTGGCGGCACCAGTGGCAGCGCGCCTGCAGGTGCCGTTCGGTGTTGATCACCACCTCGGCGCCGCATCCCTGGCATTTCATGGTGATGAGGTTGGAGGCGCCCGAGTCGATGTCGGACACACCGCTGGTGAGCACGGTGCCCTGCAGTTCCGACACGGGGGAGTCGAATCCGGTGGCGACGTTGAAGTTGCCCGGCTCCCATTCGTAGCGGCAGAACGCGCACCGCAGCTTGTTGGTGCCGACGATGGGGCCGATCTCGGTCGACCCGCATCGGGGGCACTTGTCGAGGCCGTCGGTGCGGTCGTTGCCGGTGTCGACGGCTGCGGGTTCTGCTGCCGCCGGTTCCAGCGGCTCCGGAACCGGCGGGATGTTCGGGTCGCTCATCGTTGGGGGCCGCGGCTACGAGCCGAGGACCTTGTTCTTCAGTGCGTCGTAGTCGTCCTGCGTGATGAGGCCGGCGTCGAGCATCTGCTTCGCCTGGGTGAGCTTGGCGATCGGGTCGTCGGCGGCGGGGGCCGCTGCCGGGGCGGCGGGCGCGGGCGCGGGCGCCGGGGCGACAGGCTGCTGCAGTCCGCCGAGCCCGACGGTGCCTGCGGCCATGCCGAGGCCCACGAGCCCCGCGCCGCCGCCGGTCTCGCCGGCGCTCTCGAAGCCCTGCGCGACGGAGGCCTGCAGGTTGGAGTTGCCGCGGGCGCCCGAGAGGGCGTCGGCGCGCTTGACCTTCGACAGCAGCTCGGTGGTGTCGGCGTCGTACTCGATGGAGATGATCGCGGTCGACACGATCTCGAGGCCGCGGTTGGCCTTCCACGAGTAGCCCTCTTCGACGGCCGCGCCGAGGCTCTGCGCGAAGCCGAGCGAGTCGGACTGGATCTGCGTGATGCGGGTCTTGGCGGGGTCGTTGGTGTACTTCGAGAACGCGGGAGCGAGCGCCGAGATGACCTCGTTGAACAGCTGGGTCGCTGCGTCGTTGTTGAGGTCGGTGAAGTCGAAGACCGTGCCAGAGGTGAAGTAGGTGGCCGGCACGAAGTTCTTGATGAAGAGGATCGGGTCGACGATGCGCAGCGTGTAGGTGCCGCGGGTGAGGGCGCCCACCTGGGTGCCGAGCCAGGCGTCGTCCCAGTAGATCTCGCTCTGGGTGCCGAAGCGGTTGTTGGGCAGCTCCTTGAGGCTCACGTAGTAGGCGGCCTGCTGCGATCCGGGGATGCCGCCGCGCTTGAAGCGTTCCCAGCTCTGCTTGATCACGGGGCTGAGGAATCCGTTGCCTGCGAGGAACGACTGGCTGTTCACGTCGTCGCTCTGCCAGGTGTAGCCGCCCGGTTCGGCGACAAGGCCCGTGATCTCCCCGTCCTGCAGGGTGATGAGGCCGTAGCCCTCGGGGATCACGATCTTCGACCCGTTGGTGATGATGTTCTCGGAGCCCTTGGTGTTGGAGCCGCGGCCCGCGTTGGTCTCCTGCTTGACCGCCGGGAACAGGGCAGCGGTGGGCTGCACGTTCGGCACTGTGTAGAAGTCGATCCACTGGTCGGCGAACGTCCCGCCGATCGCACCGGCGAAAGCCTTGATGAAGCCCATCTGACACTCCTTCGGGTTTGTACCTGCACAGGCTAGCGAACGCAGGTGCCATCCGTCCCTGGGACTTCGCCGATCCATGGCAGGAGGTGGTGGACGGATGGCGGTCGCTCGCAGGTCACGGAATGCGGGCGCCGGTACGATTGCCGGATGAGCAGCAACGGAATTCGTCTGGGCGTCGTGGGCGCCACCGGTCAGGTCGGCGCGGTCGTGCGTCGTCTCCTCATCGAGCGCGATTTCCCGATTGCCGACATCCGCTTCTTCGCGTCGGAGCGCAGCGCCGGCACGACCCTCCCGTTCCGCGGCGAGGACATCTTGGTCGAGGATGCCGCCACGGCCGACCCGACCGGCCTCGACGTGGCCATCTTCTCGGCGGGCGGTGCCATGTCGAAGGTGCAGGCTCCGCGCTTCGCCGCGGCGGGCGTGCTCGTGATCGACAACTCGAGCGCCTGGCGCATGGACCCGGAGGTGCCGCTGGTCGTCTCCGAGGTGAACCCGCACGCGATCGATGAGGCCACGAAGGGCATCATCGCGAACCCGAACTGCACCACGATGGCGGCGATGCCGGTGCTGAAGGTGCTGGATGCCGAGGCCGGTCTCGACCGTCTCGTCGTCTCCACCTACCAGGCGGTGTCGGGTGCGGGTCTGGCGGGTGGCGAGGAGCTGCTCGCGCAGGCTGCCGCCGCTGTCGCGCAGGATGCGATCGGCCTGGTGCACGACGGCGGCGCCGTCGAGCTGCCCGCGCCGGAGAAGTTCCCCCGCAACATCGCGTTCAACGTGGTGCCGCTGGCCGGCTCGATCGTCGACGACGGTCAGGACGAGACCGACGAGGAGAAGAAGCTGCGCAACGAGTCGCGCAAGATCCTCGAGCTCCCGGGCCTGTTGGTCGCGGGCACCTGCGTGCGCGTGCCGGTCTTCACCGGTCACTCGCTCTCGATCAACGCCACGTTCGCCAACGCCATCACCCCCGAGCGTGCGCGCGAGCTGCTGGCCGACGCGCCGGGCGTGCAGCTCGCCGATGTGCCCAACCCGCTCGAGGCGGCCGGTGCTGACCCGAGCTTCGTGGGCCGCATCCGTCAGGACCAGTCGGTTCCGGATGGCAAGGGTCTCGCCCTGTTCATCTCGAACGACAATCTGCGCAAGGGTGCCGCGCTGAATGCGGTGCAGATCGCGGAGCTGGTCGCGGCGAAGCTGGGCGCCACCGTCTAGTCGCGGCCTCTCGGCCCCGTGGGACCAACGACCTCTGGGGCCCTGCGCACCCTGCGTAAGATGTACGGGTGTCTGAACCCGTCGACGTCGTCCTCATCGGCGGCGGGGTGATGAGCGCCACGCTCGGTTCGCTGCTGCAGCAGCTCGAGCCCAGCTGGTCGATCACCATCCTCGAAGCCCTGCCGGAGGTCGCGCAGGAGAGCTCCAACCCGTGGAACAACGCGGGCACGGGGCACTCTGCCCTGTGCGAGCTGAACTACACGCCCGAGAAGGGCGGCGCGATCGACATCGCGCAGGCCGTGAAGGTCAACGAGCAGTTCCAGGTGTCGCGCCAGTACTGGTCGTTCCTCGTCGAGCAGGGTCTGCTGCCCGAACCGACCCAGTTCATCAACCCGGTTCCGCACCTCAGCTTCGTGTGGGGTGCCGACAACGTCGCCTACCTCCGCAAGCGCTACGAGGCCCTCAAAGACCACCCGCTGTTCCCCGGCCTGGAGTACACCGAGGATGCGCGCGTCATCCGCTCGTGGACCCCACTGCTGATCCCGGGTCGCAAGAAGAGCGAGCCGATCGCCGCCACCCGCATCGTCGGCGGTTCGGATGTCGACTTCGGTGCCCTGACCGAGAACCTGGTCGACGGGCTCGTCGAGCGCGGCGCGACGCTGCGCACGGAGCGTCGCGTCACCGGGCTGAAGCGTCTGAAGGACGGCACCTGGCGTGTCACCGGTCGGCATGTCGTCGGGCAGACCCCGTTCGAGCTCACCGCACGGTTCGTGTTCGTGGGTGCGGGCGGCGCGGCCCTCAACCTGCTGCAGCGTTCCGGCATCAAGGAGATCCGCGGCTACGGCGGGTTCCCGATCAGTGGCCAGTTCCTGCGCACCGACAAGCCGGAGATCGTCGCGAAGCACCAGGGCAAGGTGTACGGCAAGGCGTCGGTGGGTGCCCCGCCGATGTCGGTGCCGCACCTCGACACCCGGGTGGTGGACGGCCAGGCGAGCCTGCTGTTCGGCCCGTACGCCGGCTTCTCGCCCAAGTTCATGAAGTCGGGTTCGTGGTTCGACCTGTTCGGGTCGATCCGCTGGCACAACCTCGGCACGATGGTCGCGGCGGGCCTCAAGAACCTCGACCTGGTCTGGTACCTGCTCACTGAGCTGCTCGCCAGCCACGCGAAGCAGCACTCGGTGCTGCAGCAGTTCGCGCCCACCGCGAAGCAGGGCGACTGGTACCGCATCACCGCAGGTCAGCGCGTGCAGATCATGAAGCGCGGCGCCGACGGCAAGGCCGTCATCCAGTTCGGCACCGAGGTCGTCGCAGGTGCCGACGGCACCATCGCGGGTCTCCTCGGCGCATCGCCGGGCGCATCCACGGCGGTTCCGATCATGCTCGATGTGCTCGCCACCTGCTTCCCCACCCGTATCGAGGGGTGGAAGCCGGCGCTCACGCGCATGATCCCGTCGTACGGCACGAAGTTGTCCGACGCCCCGAAGAAGGCCGCAGCCGAACTGAAGGGCACCGCGAAGTCGCTCGGTCTCGCCGTCTGAGGCGGGGTTGCGGTCCGCGCGGATCGCACGTACTCTCGACGACCGTGGAGCTGTAGATCCGACCATCCCCGCGCCTGAGGCCACGCCCGGCGGGGTTCGTCTCCCCTCGCATCCGAGGGTCGAGCGGATCGGATCACCCCACCTTGCGATACCCCTTTTCTCCTTCTTCTGTGCTGCGCGCCGACGGCGTCAGCGTGACCTTCGGCGACCGTCGCGTGTTCGCCGACCTGAACCTGCTGGTCTCTCCCGGTCAGCGTGTCGGCCTGCTCGGTGAGAACGGCGCCGGCAAGTCCACCCTGCTGGGTGTGCTCGCCGGCGAACTCGAACCGGATGGCGGCGCCGTCGAACGCCCGCACCGCACGTCGCTGCTGCGGCAGGAGGTGCGCGCCGACCCGGCCGCGCCGCTCGCGGCCATCCTCGAGGCGGAGCTGCAGCCGCTGCGGCAGCTGGAACGTGACCTCGATGCGGCGGGTGTGGCGCTCTCCGGTGGCGACCCGGATGCGGCGGAGCGGTTCTCGACGCTCCTCGCGCAGGCTGAGGCTGCGGAACTGTGGACCCTCGAGAACCGGCGCGACGAGGTGCTCATGGGTCTCGGCATCGCCGGCATCCCGCTCGATCGCCCCATCGGGGAGGTCTCGGGTGGTCAGCGCAGCCGGTTCGCGCTGGCAGCGCTACTGCTCGCGCGCCCCGACGCGCTCCTGCTAGACGAGCCCACCAACCACCTCGATGACACGGCGGTCGCGTTCCTCGCGAACCAACTGCGTGCGTGGCGTGGTCCGGTGCTGTTCGCCAGCCACGACCGCGCGTTCCTCGACGAGGTGGCGACGGGCCTCGTCGACATCGATCCGGCCGCATCCGATGGGGTGACCCGCTACGGCGGCGGCTACACCGAGTACCTGGCGGCGAAGGCCGCCGAGCGCGCCCGGTGGGAGGCGCGTTTCGCCGACGAGGAGAAGGAGCTCGGCCGTCTGGAGCACGCGGTCGCGGTGACCGCGCGCGAGCTGGCGCCCGGCCGTCCACGGCGCGACAACGAGAAGATGGGCTACGACTTCAAGGCCGATCACCACCAGCAGCAGGTGGCCCGTCGCATCCGGAACGCGGCCGTGCGTGTCCACGACCTGCGCGAGTCGCGGGTCGGCGAGCCGCCGCCGCTGCTGAGCTTCGCGGGCATCCCGTCGGGTTCGCACCTGCTCGAGGGCGACGAGCCGTTGGTGTCGCTGGATGCGGCACGGGTCGCCGGGCGCTTGGCGCTCGACGAGCTGGAGCTGCGGCCCGACTCGCAGCTGCTCGTCACCGGCCCCAACGGTGTCGGAAAGTCGACGCTGCTCTCGGTGCTGGCCGGGCGCATCGCCCCGGATGCCGGCACGGTGACGCGCCGGAAGGGCTTGCGGGTGGCGGTGCTCGACCAGGACATCCGCTGGGACGACCCGTCGCGCACGCCGCGGGAGCTCTACGCGAAGGCGGTGGGGGAGCGGCGGGCCGCCGAGCTGCCGCTGTCGGGTCTCGGGTTGCTGGCCGAACGCGACGTCGATCGGCCGGTGGGTCGCCTGTCGATCGGGCAGCAGCGGCGCACCGCGTTGGCGCTCATCGTGGCGAAACCGCCGCACGTGTTCCTGCTCGATGAGCCCACCAACCACCTCTCACTGTCGCTCGCGACGGAGCTGGAGGAGGCGCTGGGGGCGTACCCGGGTGCGGTCGTGGTCGCCAGTCACGACCGGTGGCTGCGGCGACGCTGGTCGGGACCGGAGTTGCGGTTGACGGCGGCGTAGCGCGGGGTCGAGCATTCACGCATGGAGCCGGTGGTGCTGGAGTTCCCCCTCGACGGGCCGTGCCTCGTGCAGAACAGCCCCGCTCGCCGCATCCCGAGCCACGGCACCGAACTGATGGGGTCGAGTCACGCGATCGACCTGGTGCCGGTGGATGCGAGCGGGCGTTCGGCGCGACGCGGCTGGGGCGCGATCGTCGGCTCGGAACCGCCGGACCACTTCGTGGGCTTCGGGGTGCCGGTGCGGGCGCCCGCCGCGGGCCGGGTCGTGAAGGTGCTCGACGGGGTGGCGGACCGCGTGGCGCGGAGGTCGCTGATCACGCTACTGCCGTACGCGGCCGGTCAGGGGCGGCGGCTGCGCACGGGGCTGGGGATGATCGCGGGCAACCACGTCGTGATCGAGCTGGCGCCGGGCGGCCCGTTCGCGGCGGTGGTGCACCTGAAGCGCGGGTCGATCACGGTGCGCGTGGGCGATGCGGTGGGCGCGGGCCAGGTGATCGCCGCGGTCGGCAACTCGGGCAACTCCACGGAACCGCACCTGCACCTGCAGGTGATGGATGCGGCCGATCCGACGAACGCGCGCGGCCTGCCGTTCGTGTTCCGCGAGTTCCGCGAACGAGGGGTGCTCCACGTGTCGGCGGTGCCCGGGGAGCGTTCCATCGTCGAAAGAGCTTCCTCGGCTTGACCTCGCTTCGAACGCATGTTCGAATGTCAGAGTGAGGTGGAGCGGGCAGGAGTTGGGTGTCGAGCGCGACGACGCGCTGCCCGGCCTCGCACGCCTCAACAACCTGGTGCGGTCGGTGCAGACGCCGGAGTTCGCGGGAGTCACCTTCCACGAGATCCTCGCGAAGTCAGCGCTCAACCATGTGCCGGGCGCCGCGAAGTCGCTCCCGTTCGGCTGGACCATCAACCCGTTCCGTGGCTGCGGCCACCAGTGCGTGTTCTGCTTCGCGCGCAACACGCACACCTACCTCGACTTCGACGCCGGCCGCGACTTCGACACCCAGATCATCGTCAAGGTCAACGTGGTCGAGGTGCTCGAACGCGAGCTCGCGCGCCCCAGCTGGGAGCGTCCCCACGTCGCCCTCGGAACCAACACCGACCCGTACCAGCGTGCGGAGGGGCGCTACCGGCTGATGCCCGGCATCATCGCGGCACTCGCCGCATCCGATACCCCGTTCAGCATCCTCACGAAGGGCACGCTGCTGCGCCGCGACATCCCGCTGCTGCAGGCGGCCGCCGAGCGGGTGCCCGTCGAGACGGCGATGTCGATCACCGTGTTCGGCGATGAGGAGCTGCAGCGATCCCTCGAGCCCGGCGCCCCCAGCACGGCCGCGCGTCTGGCCACCGTGAGGACGGTGACGGATGCCGGACTCCCGTGCGCGGTGTTCCTCATGCCGGTGCTGCCCCACCTCACCGACTCGCGCGATCACCTGGAGGCGGCGCTCTCGCAGATCGCGGAGGCGGGTGCCACGAGCGTCGCCTACAGCGCGCTGCACCTGCGCCCCGGTGCGAAGGAGTGGTTCGCGGCGTGGCTGCTACGGGAGCACCCGGAGCTCGCGGCCCGGTACCGGCAGTTGTACGGCACCGGCGCCTACGCTCCGAAGGAATACCGCACCCAGTTGGCGTCCCGCATCCGCCCGCTGCTGCGGCGGTACGGACTCGACCGGCCCCGGCTCGACCCGGCGACCGGCACCCCCGGCACCCGCCCCCGACGCGGCGCCACGATGCTCGCCGCCGAACTCAGCCCCGCCACCGCAGCGGCCCTGCAACCCACCCTTTTCTGATGCCCGAACTCTGATCCGACAGTGGGGTACAGCGGTAGGCTCGACCCCATGACCCCGACCCTCAGTGCTACGCCCGTGCGCGGCGAGACGGGGGGAGCCGTGGTGCGGCTCGCGATCCTCGACGATCACGAGGTGTTGCTCGACACCCTCAGCACCTGGATCGAGCGCAACGCGCCCGATTTCGAAGTCGTCCTCGGGGCGGCCAACTGGTTGGACCTCGTGCAGAGTCCCGCCTTCCCGACCGACCTGGTGTTCATCGACTTCCAATTGAAGGAGCCCATCTCAATCGAGGCGCGCGTGCGCACCTGCCGGGCTGCCGGCGCGAAGGTGATCGTGCTGTCGAGCCTCGACACGCGTGAAGCGCGGGAGCGGGCGTTCTCCGCGGGCGCCGCCGAGTTCCTGTCGAAGTCGATGCCGATGGCAGCGGTCATGGCGGCCGCCCGTCGCGTGATGGGGATCGAGCAGGCCGAGACGGATGCTGCGGCGCGAGCCGCCGCCGTCACCACCGCGCCGCTGCAGCAACTGAAGCCCAAGCTCAGCCCCGGCGAGGAGGAGGCGTTCAAGCTGTACGTCTCCGGCTACAGCACCGTCGCGGTCGCCGAGCGCATGCACGTGCAGTACGAGACGGCGAAGACCTACCTGCGGCGGGTGCGAGAGAAGTACGCGAAAGTCGGCCGACCGGCCAGCAAGAAGGCCGAACTGATCCGGCGGGCCGCCGAGGATGGATACCTGGAATAGTGGCGAAGCTGTATTTCCGCTACGGGGCGATGAACTCCGGCAAGAGCACCGCCCTGCTGCAGGCCGCCTACAACTACGAGGAGCGCGGGCACGAGGTGCTGCTCGCGAAGCCCGCGATCGATTCCAAGGGCGATGCCGCGATCGTGTCGCGGTTGGGCGTGGTGCGTCCGGTCGATTTCACGATCGCGCCCGGTGAGGATCTGCTCGCCCGCTTCCAGCGGGAGCGGGAGAAGGCGGTGCAGCAGCGCGGCCGGAATGTGAGCTGCCTCCTCATCGACGAGGTGCAGTTCCTGAGCGAGGGGCAGGTCGACGACCTGCTACGCATCGCGATCCAGCAGGATGTGCCGGTGCTGGCGTACGGCATCCGCACCGACTTCCAGACGGTCGCGTTCCCCGGCAGCCGCCGTCTGCTCGAGATCGCCCACTCGCTCGAAGAGCTGAAGACCATCTGCCGCTGCGGCCGCAAGGCGGTTTTCAACGCCCGCAAGGTGGGCGACCGGTTCATCTTCGACGGCGACCAGGTCGCCATCGACGGGGTGGAGGTCACCTACGAGTCGCTGTGCGGCGCCTGCTATCTGGAGGAGTCCGGCGGGGTGCTGAACCGCGGGTGGCGGCCGAAGCTGGAGTTCAGCTACGGCACCGAACCGGACGCCGACTTCACCTGAAACGCGAGAGAGCCGCCCGAAGGCGGCTCTCTCGATATGGTGCTGGTCGGGGTAACAGGATTTGAACCTGCGGCCTCGTCGTCCCGAACGACGCGCGCTACCAAGCTGCGCCATACCCCGGTGCTGCATACGCAACTTGTCAAGGATAGCCGATCCGGAGGGCGTTGAGTCACGCAGCCGGTCGCGGCGGGCGCCCGTAGACTCGAAGCCATGTCGACGTCGCTCTCCGGACTGCTCCATGCCCTGCCGGAGGGCATGCTCCTCGCCCTCGACGGCGACGTCGAGGTGAGCGCGCCACCGGTCGAGCGCGCCGATCAGGTGCAGCCCGGGGGCGTCTTCATCGCCCGCCGCGGCAAGGTGGTCGACGGGCGCACGCTGGCGGTCGAGGCGGTCTCCCGCGGCGCCGTCGCGGTGGTGGGCGACGACGACCACATCGACGTCGGTGTACCGTACGCGCGCGTCACCGACGCCCAGCAGGCCATCGGATACCTGGCCGCCACCTGGTGGGGTCTCCCCACGAAGAAGATCGAGGTGACGGGCGTCACCGGCACCAACGGCAAAACCACCACCAGCATGCTGCTGCGGGGGATCATCGACGCGGCGACCGGCGGTCCGGTGGGCCTGATCTCGACGGTCGGCGTGGAGTACGGCACCGGATTCATCCCCGTCGGCCTGCACATCACGACGCCCGGTGCGCCCCAGGTGCAGGAGATGCTCGGCTCCATGGTGCAGGCGGGCTTCCCTGAGGCGGTCGTCGAGATGAGCAGCCAGGGTCTCGAGCAGGGGCGTCTCAACGGCATCGGCATCGACGTGGGCGTCTACACGAACCTCACCCACGAGCACCTCGACTACCACGGCACCCTCGAGGCCTACCGTGACGCGAAGGGCATCCTGTTCGAGCGGGTCGGCGCCATGGGCGGTATCGCGATCATCAACGCGGACGACCCGTACGGTGCGTGGTTCGCGGAGCGTTCCCGGGGCGCGCGCGTCGTCGAGTACGGCATCCACGCGGGCGACTTCCGGCCGGAGGGCCTCGTGGTCGACGGCTCCGGCATCCGAATGACCGTCGACGGCGCCGACTACCGCACCGTGCTCACCGGCGACTTCAACGTGTACAACACCCTCGCGGCGATCGCCTACGGGCGTGCGCGCGGCTGGTCGCCGGAGATCATCCAGCGGGGGTTGGATGCGACGACCGCTGTCGACGGACGCATGCAGACCGTCGACGAGGGGCAGGCGTTCACGGCGGTGGTCGACTTCGCCCACACCCCCGATGCCTACGAGCAGCTGTTCCCGTCGCTGCGTCGGCTGGTCGCGCCCGGCGGCAAGCTGATCGCGGTCTTCGGATGCGCGGGCCTGCGCGACACCGACAAGCGCGAGACGATGCCGGCGATCGCGGCGAAGTACACCGACCTGATGGTGATGACGGCCAGCGACCCCCGCACGGAGCCGGTCGACGAGATCCTCGACACGATGCAGGCGTCGGCGGAGCGCGCGGGGGCGCGCCTCGGCGAGACGATGCTGCGCATCCCCGACCGCGGAACCGCGATCCTCACCGCCGTGCAGGCGGCGAAGCCGGGGGATGTGGTGGTCGCGTGCGGCAAAGGTCACAAGCAGAGCATGGCGATCGACGGCACCGAGTTCCCGTGGGACGACCGCATCGCGATGCGGTTCGCCGTGCACGGGGTGGCGATGGGCGGACTTCCCACGTCGCCCGAGGGCGCTCCGACGGTGGCGGACTGGCCGCTGCGCTGATCGGCGGACGCGCCGGCGTCAGACCTTCACCGGGGTGAGGGTCATGATGATCGCCTCGGGCGGGCACGCGAACCGCACCGGCGCGTAGATCGACGTGCCGAGCCCGGCGGAGACCTCCAGGAAGGCACTGCGGGCGCCGGTGCGCCAGACGCTCAGCCCCTGCGCCTGCGCGTGTGGGATGTCGCAGTTGGTGACCAGCGCCGGCCGGCCCGGGATGCGCACCTGGCCGCCGTGGGTGTGCCCGGCGAAGATGAGGTCGGCGTCCTGGCTGACGAGTGCGTCGAGCACGCGACGGTAGGGCGCGTGGGTGACACCGATGGTGAGCACCTGGCGGCGATCCTCGGTGGACCACTCGAGGTTCTCGCGCATCTCCTCCACCGCGCCCGGGAGTTCGCCGAGGCGGTCCCAACCGCGGTGGGCGTCGCCGGTGCCGAGGAACTCGAGACGGGTGCCCTTCAGTTCGATCGCCCGCACCGCGTTGTTGAGGTCGAGCCACCCGAGTTCGTCGCCGAGGAACGTGTTGAGCGCCGCGGTGTCGAGGTCGGGCTCCGTCTTCGGTTTGCGGTGGCCGCGCTCCGACAGGTAGGCGAGCGGGTTCTTGAAGATGGGGCCGAAGTAGTCGTTCGAGCCGTGCGCGAAGACGCCCGCCGTGCCGGCGAACGGTTCCAGTGCGCGTCGCACACCCCGCAGACCCTCGAGGTGACCGAGGTTGTCGCCGGTGTCGATCACCAGGTCGGGTTCGTAGACGGCGAGCGAGCGGATGAAGTCCTGCTTCGCCCGCTGCCACGGCGCCATGTGGAGGTCGCTCAGGTGCAGGATGGTGATCGGCCGGGCGTCGGGCTCGAGGATCGCCAGCGTCTCATGGCGCACCGTGAAGCGGTTGCGTTCGACGAACACCCCCCACGCCGCGGTCGCGAGACCCGGGGGGGGCCCCCCCCCCCCCGGCGCC
>JAEWJX010000001.1 GCA_023386365.1 Actinomycetes bacterium
CGGCCTTCTCCTCGGGGGTGAGCTGCATCAGCAGGTTGTAGGCGCCGCGCAACTTGTAGGACCGCACGGCCTGCAGGTCCTCGCGCTTCAGGTACACCGTCGCGCCGGTGATCTCCGAGAGGCGGTCACAGAACTGCAGCGGGGTCCGGCTCACCAGCCCCGAGATTCGCTGGGCGGCCTCGTCGATGTCCGCGGCGCGCAGCGGCGACCGGGCAATCTGCTCCTCGCGCAAGCGCTCGTCGGGAAGACCCCTCCGGGGACTCTGGCTCAGCTCGGCGGACACCCGACAATGGTGCCACCGCGGACCGGCTCTTCAAAAATGAGTTCCGTCGCCAACCGAATAGTCGAACTAACGAAATAGGTCGGTCCGTAACCCGTGTTTCGGGTGGCCGAAAACTTTACTGAGAGCTATCGTGAATCCATGACGACCGCCGAGCGCTTCCAGGACGCGCAGGCCAGGCCGGCGTCGACGATCTCGATCGCCGGGGTGCCCTGGCCCGCCTACAAGGTGTTTGCCCTGCTGATCGGCGCATTTGTGCTGGTCACCGTGGGTGTCGTGACGGCTTCCGCAGGCCCTGCCGTGCTGTCGGCCGCCGGTGTCACGACGGCGTTGTGGCTCGCGCTCGGCGCGTTCCACCGCTCGTCACGGTAGAGACATTCCCCGCTGAGCCGGTCAGCCGCCCAGGCAGCCCGGCCCCAGAAGCTCCTTCAGATCACCCATCAACGCCGACGACGGTGTGACCCGCAGCGACTGGTCCAGCTCCAGCGTCGTGATCCGCTCCCCGCTGATCAACCGCAGGTGGACCTGAGCGGTACCCGGATGGCGTGCCAGCACCTGCTTGAGCGCCGTCACCTTGTCCACGGTGCACTGGCGCGTCGGCAGGCTCACCGCCACCGGCCGATTCACCTGGGTACTGGTGAAATCCGGCACGATCAGTTCGTTGGCGATCAGCGAGATCCGGTCGTCGCGTTTGGCCACCTTCGCGCCGACCAGCACCACCACGTCATCGGCGATCTCGGCGCCGAACATCGAGTACGTCTGCGGGAAGAACAGCACCTCGATGCCACCGGAGAGATCCTCGATCTGCGCCGACGCCCAGGGCAGGCCGTTCTTGTTCACGCGGCGGTTGACCGAGGCCAGGATGCCGCCCACGCGCACCTGCGCGTCGTTGGGGATCGCACCCTCCAGGATCGCCGGGATCTGGGTGTCGACCTGCGCGGTCAGCAGATGGGCGATGCCGTTGAGCGGATGGCCGGACACGTACAGCCCGAGCATCTCGCGCTCGAGGGCCAGCTTGTGCTTGTCCTCCCACTCCTCGTCGGGCACCTTGATCGTGAACGCAGAGTCACCGGTATCCCCGTCATCATCACCCCCGCCGAAGAGGTCGAACTGCCCCATCGCCTCGGCCTTCTTGGTGCCGAGCACCGAGTCGACGGCGTCGGTGTGCACCAGGAACAGGCCTTTGCGGGGATGGCCGAGCGAGTCGAACGCACCCGCCTTGATCAGCGACTCCGTCACCTTCTTGGTGCAGGCGGTGATGTCGATCTTGTTGAGGTAGTCGGAGAAGTCGGTGTACTTACCCTTCTCCTCACGTGTACTCACAAGGGAGGCAACGACATTGGCCCCGACGTTGCGCACGGCGCCCAGGCCGAAGCGGATGTCGTCACCGACCGAGGCGAAGTTCTGCACGGATTCGTTGACGTCGGGCGGCAGCACCGTGATGCCGAGACGCCGGCAGTCCGCCAGGTAGATGGCCGCCTTGTCCTTGTCGTCTCCGACCGAGGTGAGCAGGCCCGCCATGTACTCGGCCTGATAGTTCGCCTTCAGATAGGCCGTCCAGTACGACACCAGACCGTAGCCCGCCGCATGCGACTTGTTGAACGCGTAGCCGGCGAAGGGAAGGATGGTGTCCCACAGGGCCTTCACCGCGCCCTCGGAGAACCCGTTGGCCGTCATGCCCTCCTTGAAGCCCTTGTACTCGGCCTCGAGCACCTCGAGCTTCTTCTTGCCCATGGCTTTACGCAGCGCATCGGCCTTGCCCATCGAGTACGAGGCGACCTTCTGCGCGATGAACATGATCTGCTCTTGGTAGACGATCAGGCCGTAGGTCTCGGCCAGGATGTCCTTGAGCGGTTCTTCGAGCTCGGGGTGGATCGGCTTGATCGGCTGGCGGCCGTTCTTGCGGTCGGCATAGTCGTTGTGGGCGTTCATGCCCATCGGACCGGGCCGGTACAGCGCCAGCACGGCGACGATGTCGTTGAACTCGGTCGGCTGCATCCGGCGCAGCAGATCCCGCATCGCGCTGCCGTCGAGCTGGAACACCCCGAGCGTGTCGCCGCGGCCGAGCAGTTCGTAGGCCTTGGGATCGTCGAGCGCCAGCGATTCGAGGTCCAGGTCGACACCGCGGTTGGCCTTGATGTTCTCGATGCAGTCGCCGATGATCGTCAGGTTCCGCAGCCCGAGGAAGTCCATCTTCAGCAGGCCGATGTCCTCACAGGACGGGTAGTCCCAGCCCGTGATGATCGCGCCGTCCTGGGCCCGCTTCCACACCGGGATGGCGTCGGTGAGCGGTTCGGAGG
>JAEWJX010000010.1 GCA_023386365.1 Actinomycetes bacterium
GGCGGGCTCTGGGGAGTCCCGCCCGGACGCACCCCGGCGGCCGTGACACACCGCACCACCCATCCCCATCCCCGAAAGCACCACCAATCCGACACCACGAAAGAAGGACCCCATGTCCACCACCACCACCCGCGGCCTCGCCGCGGCGATCGTCGCCTCCGGCCTCGCGCTCGGGCTCAGCGGCTGCAACCTGATCCCGGGCGCCGCGCCCGCCGCCGAACCCGGCAAGGCCGTCTCGTTCGAGCAGGTGCAGCAGGCCGTCATCCAGCTCGAAGCCCGCGGCACCTTCGTCGACCCCGAGTACGGCGGCTACGAGGGCGCCGGCCGCGGATCGGGCTTCATCATCTCGGAGGACGGCCTCGCCGTCACCAACAACCACGTCGTCGTCGGCGCGGGCACGATCGACGTGTGGCGCGGCGGCGACCAGAGCGACACGCTCGACGCCCGGGTGCTGGGTGCATCGGAGTGCCTCGACCTCGCCGTCGTGCAGCTCGAGAAGGACGAATACCCGTACCTCGCCTGGCGCAAGGACGAGATCGCCACCGGCATCGACGTGTACGCGGCGGGGTTCCCGCTCGGCGACCCCACCTTCACCATGACCCGCGGCATCGTCTCGAAGGCGGATGTCGAGGGCGACACCGCCTGGGCGTCGATCGATTCGATCATCGAGCACGACGCGCGCATCCGCCCCGGCAACTCCGGCGGGCCCCTCATCGACGCGCAGGGCAAGATCGTCGGCGTCAACTACGCCGGCGAGGACCACTACGACTACAACTACGCCATCCACCGCGACGAGGTGCAGGACGTCATCGAGCAGCTGGCCGCAGGCGAGAGCGTGCTCAGCCTCGGCATCAACGGCCAGGGCATCCTCGGCGAGGATGGCGGACTCGGCGTGTGGGTGTCGTCGGTCGCGGCCGGGTCGGCCGCCGACAAGGCCGGCGTCGAACCGGGCGACCTGATCACCCGCCTGCAGGGTGTGACCGTCGGTACCGACGGCACCATGCGCGAATACTGCGACGTGCTGCGCACCCACGGCACCGAGGCGACGCTCGACATCGAGCTGTACCGACCGTCCGACGGCGCGTACCACCGCGGCCAGGTGAACGGCGACCCGATCGAGGCCGTCGAGGTGGTGGGCGCCGGCAGCGGCCGCCCCAGCGGCGAGTTCGTCGACGTCACCGACGACTCCGGCAGCGTGCAGGTCTCGGTGCCGGCCGAGTGGGAGGACGTCGACGGCGCGAGCATCACGGATGCCGCCGGCAACGTCTGGTCGTCGGTCATCGCGAGCCCCGACATCGACTCGCTGCTCGGCGGATGGACCACCCCCGGCGTCAGCGTCATGGCCTCGCCGACGGCCCTCGCCACCACCAGTGTCGACGGCCTGCTCGCCTCCACCGCCTCCAGCGTCAGCGGCGACGGCTGCGTCTCCGAGGGCGCCCAGCCGTTCGCCGATGGCTACCACACCGGCAAATACGACTACTACACCGGCTGCGGGGAGGCGGATGCCGACTACATCGTGATCGCCGCGACCGCCGACTCGGGCGGGTACCTCGTCTACGTCATCATCCAGGCGGTCACCGACGACGACCTCGCCGCCGTCGACCGCATCGTCGGCAGCTTCATCGCCGGCTTCTAAACCTCCGGGCGCCGCCCGTCTCCCCCTTCGAGCGGCGCCCGGCAGGAACACCACCACATCCACCACCACACCCAGGAAGGACCACGTCAATGTCCGCACGTGATCGCCTCTGGCCCCTCTGGGGCGCCGCCGCCGGCCTGGCCGGCTTCACCGCCACCGTCCTCATGGACACCCGCGCCGCCAGCGAGATGGAGGCCGCCGAACGCGGCGAGCAGTTCATGCTCGACGCCAGCTTCATGAACGAGCTCGACCGCACCACGAACTACCTCGGCTACCTGATCGGATTCCTCGCGGTGGCGTTGCTCGTCGTCTTCGCCGCCGCCTGGCGCTCCCGCGTGGAGCAGCAGCACGGCCGCTCGATCGCCGCATCCGTCGTCAGCGGCGGCGTGCTGGTCACCGCCGCGGGCCTCGCGCTCGCGTACGGCTGGAAGGGTGCGCTCGCGAACTACGGCTACTCCGGCAACGAGTTCGGCCTGTTCGACGACCCCGGCCTCTACATCTACTTCGTGCTCACCGACTTCGGTCCCTACATCCCGTGGCTGGGCGTGCTGATCGCGTTCGCCGGGATCGCGTGGCTGGCGTGGTCGGAGCGTCTGGTCTCGCGCATCCTCGGCACGCTCGCCGGTGCGTACGTGCTGGCGATCGCCGTCGCGTACGCACTCACCGGCGTTCCCGGCCTCGCGGGCCCCGCATCCGGACTGATGCTCGCTCTCGCCTGCATCTGGCTGTCCGTCGGACGCAGTCGCATCACCTTGCGTCCCCTCACGGTCGCCGCGCGCGAGACGCGCGTCGCGACACCCGCGGAGTGAGATGGGGGACGCGCGGGCTCGCCATGCTCGGTCTGGTCGCGGCGGTCGCGTTGAGCGGCTGTGGCGACGAACCGGCCATGCCGGTGCCCGCGCCGACCCCGACCGCCACCCCCGACACCGCGCAGACCGATCCGCCCGAGCAGATCGATCCCCGCTGTCTCGCCTCCTACCCCGACGACGCCGTGCTGATCTTCGAGGGCGTCATCGAGGTGAGGCCTGACGGATGGCCGCTGCCGCCCGACTTCGCGGTGCTCTGCTGGGTGCAGATCGAGTCGCCGGTCGAGCAGATCGGCTACTACGCCATGACCCACTTCACGTCGTTCGACAAGGTGCTCTGGTACTACGAGCACGCGTTCCAGGGCGGGCAGCACGGCCGTGCCGACACCGCCGACGGCGAGATCCTCACCGGCGTCCTCGGCGACGCGTCGTACTTCATCCAGTCGGACGGCACCAACAGGTACCTCATCGACTGGGCGATCGACGGCGAATACGACTACGACCACTGAACGGAAGGAACACCATGAACCTCGACCTGCCCGCCCGTGCCCGCGCGAACCGGGTGCTGCAGTTGGCGATCCTGGGCGGCACCGTCGCCCTGGCGCTCGCGGCCTGCACGCCCGGCACGGGCCCCGCCGTGTCCGGTCCGGCCATCGACGACGGCCCCATCCCCGTCGACGGCGGCCCCGCCTCGAGCGACTGCCTCGCCGCGTTCCCCGACAACCCGCTCGGGGCCGACATCGCGCAGACCCCCACCGTGCCCGCCGACTGGCCCCAGCCGGGCGGTGTCGAACTGTGCGTGGCCCTGCAGACCAGCGAGGACACCGCCGTGCTGCAGTACGTCACCTCGCTCGACCCGGATGCGGTGCTCGACGCGTGGGAACCGCTGCTCGGCGCGTACGAACTCGAGCGGAGCCCCGGGATCGGCGACCTGCCGATCCTCAACGCGGTTGGCGACAACCTGGAGTTGGCGATCCAGACGGTCGAGGACGGCACCGTGCTCGTCGCGTTCCAAGCGGGAGCCTGAGGGTGTGGGCGGCCCCTCTTAGACTGGGGCCGCCATGACCTTCCTTCTCGACGGATTCGACACCGATCCGGGTGACCCCGGCGCGTCTGCGCCCGCGGTCGACGAGGCCCTCCTCGCCGGCCTCAACCCGCAGCAGCGCGAGGCGGTGCTGCACCGCGGCCCCGCCCTCCTCATCGTCGCCGGGGCCGGGTCGGGCAAGACCAGCGTGCTCACCCGGCGCATCGCGGGCCTCATCGCGAGCCGTGAGGCGTGGCCCAGCCAGATCCTGGCCATCACCTTCACCAACAAGGCCGCCAACGAGATGCGCGAACGCGTGCACCAGCTGGTGGGCGGTGCGGCCGAAGGCATGTGGATCTCCACCTTCCACTCGTCGTGCGTGCGCATCCTGCGCCGCCAGGCGGAGGCGATGGGTCTCAAGCAGGCGTTCACCATCTACGACTCCGCCGACTCGCGTGCGCTGCTCAAGCGCATCATCAAGGAACTCGAGGTCGACACCCTCGGGCTCACCGTGCCGAGCGTCGCGGGCAAGATCTCGAAGCTGAAGAACGAACTCGCCGACGTCGACTCCTACGCGCGCGGGGTGAACGCGAACGACCCGGCCGACGTCGCCTTCCTCGAGGTGTTCCGTCGCTACTCGGAGGGGCTCCGGCGGGCCAACGCGCTCGACTTCGACGACCTGATCGCCGAGACGGTGCACCTGTTCCGCGCGTTCCCCGAGGTGGCTGCGCTCTACCAGCGGCGCTTCCGTCACGTGCTCGTCGACGAGTACCAAGACACCAACCACGCCCAGTACGCGCTCATCCGCGAACTCACCCGTCCCATCAAGCCGGAGCACGTGCCTGCCGACACCCGCATGCGGGTGGATGCCGCGGGCTGCATCCCGGGCGCCTCCCTCACCGTGGTGGGCGACTCCGACCAGTCGATCTACGCGTTCCGCGGTGCCGACATCCGCAACATCGTCGAGTTCGAGCGCGACTACCCCGAGGCGAAGGTGATCCTCCTCGAGCAGAACTACCGCTCGACGCAGAACATCCTCGACGCGGCCAACGCGGTCATCTCGAACAACTTCGACCGGCAGGCCAAGAACCTGTTCACCACCGTCGGGGCGGGTGAGCGCATCACCGGCTTCACCGGGTACAGCGCCTACGACGAGGCCCAGTTCGTGGCCGACGAGATCCAGAAGCTGCACGAGGCGGGTGCCGCGTTCAAAGACATGGCGGTGTTCTTCCGGGTCAACTCGCAGACGCGGGCGCTGGAAGACATCCTCATCCGCTCCGCGATCCCGTACCGCATCGCCGGCGGCACCAAGTTCTACGAACGCGCCGAGATCAAGGACGCGATGGCGTACCTGATCCAGGTGGCGAACCCGGCCGACGACCTGGCGCTGCGCCGCATCATGAACACCCCGAAGCGCGGCATCGGGCCGGCCACCGAGGCGGCGCTGCAGGCGCACGCCGACCGCATCGGCACGCCGCTGCGCGAGACCCTGCGCGAGGCCGACCAGCTGGGCCTCGGGCCGAAGGTCACGAAGGCCATCATGGATCTCGGGAAGATCCTCGACGACGTCGAGCAGATGGTGGCCACGAAGCCGCCGGCCGACGTGCTCACCGAGCTTCTGGTGCGCACCGGCTACGTGGAGGCCCTCCGCGCCACCCGCGACCCGCAAGACGAGGTGCGCGCCGAGAACGTCGAGGAGCTCCTGTCGTTCACGAAGGAGTTCGCCAAGCGCAACCCGGACGGCCGTCTCATCGACTTCCTCACCGAGGTGGCGCTCGTCGCCGCCGCCGACGAGATCGACGACGAATCCGGCACCGTCACCCTCATGACCCTGCACACGGCGAAGGGTCTCGAGTACGACACCGTGTTCCTCACCGGCATCGAGGAGGACCTGCTGCCGCACCGCATGTCGGCGGGGGAGCCCGGCGGCATCTCCGAGGAGCGGCGCCTCTTCTACGTGGGCATCACCCGCGCGAAGAAGCGGCTCTTCATGAGCCTCGCCATGACGCGCGCCCAGTTCGGCGACACGTCGGTGGCGATGCCGAGTCGGTTCCTGCAGGAGGTGCCCGCCAACCTCATCGACTGGCGGCAGTCGCCCGGCATGGCCAACTCGCGCGGCGGCACCCGTTCGCGGGCGCTCAACGCCCCCGAGTCCCGGCAGCGCTTCAGCTACAGCACCTCGTTGCCGCCCGCGCCGAACCGCGAGAAGCGCGAGTGGGCGAACCCGGTCACCAACACGGTGCGCGACAACGGCGACCTGACGCTCGCCGCCGGCGACCGCATCCGGCACTCCGACTTCGGAGAGGGTCGCGTGGTGGGTGTCACCGGTCAGGCGCCGAAGGCGGTGGCCGAGGTGCAGTTCGAGACCGCGGGTCGCAAGCGCCTGCTGATCAAGATCGCCCCCATCGAGAAGCTGTAAGCCTTCCGCCCCGTCGGACGCCGCACCTACGATCCCTCACATGGAGATCAGCGACGAGACCATGGCCTGGCTGCTCGATTCCGATCCGGCGATCCGGTGGCAGGTGCTCCGTGATCTGACGGATGCCTCCCCGGTCGAGGTGGCGGCGGAGCGCTCGCGGGTGGCCGTCGAAGGCTACGGTGCCCGTCTGCTGGGGATGCAGGACCCGGACGGCCGCTGGGACGGCGGCACCTACCGGGCCGGCTGGATCGACCGCACCCGCCCCGGGTTCGACGCCTGGTCGGCCACCCACTTCACGGTGCAGACGCTGCGCGAGTTCGGGGTCGATCCGGCGGAGGAGCGCGTCGCGGCGGCGATGGCGCTCGTGCGCGACAACGTGCACTGGGAGTGGGACGAGCGGCTCGCCTACTTCGAGGGGGAGACCGAGGCGTGCATCAACGGGGTGGTGCTGGAGAACGCCGTCTACTTCGGCCAGGACTCGACCCGTGTGCTGCAGACGCTCCTCGACGATGAACTCGGCGACGGTGGCTGGAACTGCGAGACCGACACCCCGGTCTCGTCGTTCCATTCGACGATCTGCGTGCTCGAGGGTCTGCTCGCGTGGGAGCGGGCGGCGGCGCCCGGCGATCCCCGCACCCCGCAGGTGCGCCACGCGAGGCACCGGGGCGAGGAGTACCTGCTGGAGCGTCGCCTGCTGTGGCGGCGCAGCTCGGGTGAGCTGATCGACCCCCGCTTCGCGATGACGTCGTGGCCGAGCCGCTGGTACTACGACGTGCTGCGTGCGCTCGACTACCTGCGGGGGGCGCGCCCCGAGGGTGACCCGCGCGCCGCGGCCGCGATCGAACTCGTCCGCGGCAAGGCCGGCGCCGACGGGCGGTGGCTGCTGGAGAACGAGCACGGCGGGCCCGTGCTCTTCGAGTTGGAGGGCGAATGGGAGGGCCGGCCGAGCCGCTGGGTCACGCTGCGGGCACTCCGCGTGCTCCGCTGGGCGGATGCCGCCGCCGGGTGACGCCCCGCGTCACGCCTCGCTGATCGCGTCGCGTTCGCTCGGTCCGATGTCGGCGGCGGCCGCCGCATCCGCCTTCTTCCGCGCGGTGAGCACGATCACCAGCAGCGCCACCGCCGCGATGAGCAGCAGCAGGGCGTCGAGGCCGACGGCGAGCGGGATGCCGAGGTCGTCTCCGTACATCCAGGTGAAGAGTGCGGCGAGGGCGCCGATGAGGATGCCGGATCCGGTGCGCGAACCCTGCGCCGCCATCGCGTAGGCGCCGAGGAAGCGGCCGCGGCGGTCGGCGGGTGCCTGCAGCTGCACGACAGCCTGCGAGGTGGAGGCGGAGATGAGGTTCGCCATCCCGGCGACGACCAGCACGAGAAGGCTCAACGCGAACGAGTTCGACAGCGAGAACATGAGCGCGGCTGCGGCGAACACGATGGTGGCGACGATGGCGAGCCGCGCGCTCACCTTCACCCGTCCGATCGCCTCGAGGCCGATACCGCCGATGACGGCGCCGGTGGCCATGGCGACGAGCAGCAGCCCGTACGCGAGTCCCGATTCGTCGAGCCCGAGGATCTCGCCGAACTTCGGCAGCAGGGGCAGCAGCGCCGAGCCGATGAACAGGCCGACGCAGGCCTGCAAGATCATCACGACCAGGATCGGCGGGTGTGCGGGTACCTCGCGCAGCACGCCGAGCACGTCGCGCAGGTGCAGCGGCGGGCGGCGGTCGCCGACGCGGGAGTGGCCGTCATAGGGCACGAACAGCAGGTACACGACGAAAGGCACGTACAGCAGCACGTTGATGGCGAGGCCCCACGCGGGGCCGACGGTGAAGAGCAGTGCGGCGCCGATCGCGGGGCCGACGAGCATGCCGAGGTTGAGGCCGGTGGCCATCAGGCGCACGCCGCTGGGCAGGTCTTTCGGGCCGACGATGTCGTACAGCATCAGCTGTTCGGCGGGGCCCCAGAAGGTGCCGGCCAGTCCGTGCAGGATCAGGAGCACGACGCAGTGCCAGGGCTGCAGGGTGTCGGTGGCGATGAGCACCGCCCAGCCGGCGGAGGCGACCATGAAGCAGGCGGCGCCGAGCTGGATGAGGCGGCGGCAGTCGAACCGGTCGGCGAGTGCGCCGAACGGGATCGCGAACAGCAGCTGCGGCAGCCAGTGGCTGATCACGGCGAAGCCGGCGAGCACGGGCGACTCGAAGAGCTGCCACATCACGAAGTAGGTGATGGCGTGCTCGACGTGGTCGGCTCCCATCATGAGCGAACCGCCCGCGAGGTAGCCCTTGTACCAGCGGGCGCGAAGGGCGGCGAATCTCACTCGCGGCAGCCTAGCCCCGCACGGGTGTCTTGTGCCGACGGCACCTTCTCCGCCACGATGGCGGGAAGTTGGACGTTCGTCCAAGAGCAGCGACCCCGAAGACGAGGTGCGATGAACCGACGCATGACCCCCGACGACCGCCGTGCAGCGCTCATTCAGGCCGCCATCCGGGTGATCGCCCGAGGCGGCGTGGCCGCCGCGACGACGCGCGCGATCGTCGCCGAGGCGCGGATGCCGTTGGGCGCGTTCCACTACGTGTTCACCTCGCGCGACGAGCTGCTCTCGCAGGTGGTGCGCAGCGTCACCGACGGCGAGCGGATGGCTGCCGAGCTGGCGCTGCCGATGGGGGAGGGGGCCACCCTCGAGCAGATGATCGTCGCAGCCCTCGACGCCTACCTCGACCTGCTCGTCGCCGACCCGCAGCGCGAGCTGGCGCTGCTCGAGCTGGCGCAGTACGGGGCGCGGCACGACCCGGCGCTCGTCGACCGCCAGTACGCGTTCTACTACCGGGAGGCGGAGAGCATGCTCGCGCAGGTGGCGGCCGCGTGCGGCGTCACCTGGACGGAGCCCGGTGATGTGCTCGCCCGCCGCCTGGTGGTGGTGACCGACGGTCTCACCACCACCTGGCTCGCGGATCGCGACGCGTCGGCGGCGCGCGCGTTCATCCGCAGTATCGCGCCCTGGTTCGCGGCGTCGGCCACGCGGGTGAGCGCATGATCCGCCGCAGCTGGGTCGTCGCGCTGCTGCTGGCGACCGCGGGGGTGTTCGCGGGGTGGTTCGGACCCATCCAGATCCTGTTGCCGGCGCAGGCCGCGCGCCTGGTCGACGGGGACGGCAAGGAGGCACTGCTCGCTTTGGTGACGGGCATCGGCGCCGTCGCGTCGCTCATCGCCAATCCGCTCTGGGGACTGATCTCCGACCGGATGTCGCTGCGCGGTCCGCGTCGTCGGCCCGTGCTGGTGGCGGGTGTGCTGATCGGTTCGGCGGGTCTCGCCGTGCTGTCGTTCGCACCGGATGCGACCTGGATGGTCGTCGGCTGGGTGCTCGTGCAGGTGGGCCTCAACGGACCCTTCGCAGCGCTCATCGCGATGATCGCCGACCGGGTGCCGCCGGAGCGCCGGGGGCTCGTGGGCTCACTGTTCGGGGTGGCGCAGATCGCGGGCGTGGTGCTGGGCACCGCCGTCGCGGTGGCGTTCGAGGAGGGGCCGCTCGGGTACATCGCGATCGCGGTGGCCGTTCCGCTGCTGTGTGTCGCGATCGTGGTGCTGCCGGAGGCACGCTACGCCGACGCGGATGCCGCCGCCCCCGCGCCCGCGACCCGCCCGCTCCGCGTGGTGCTCGCATCCCTGCGCCCCACGTCGGCGTTCGCGTGGGCGTGGGTGGTCCGCCTGCTGCTGAACCTGGTCAACGCGCTGCTGCTGGTCTACCTGTACTTCTACCTCTCCGACGGTGTCGGCGTCGACGACCCGGGCACCTGGGTGCTGGTGCTGACGCTGGTGAACGTGGTGGTCACCGCGATCGCCGCCGGCATCGGGGGTGCCTGGTCGGACCGTCTCGCCCGACGCAAGGTGTTCGTGGTCGCGGCGGTGCTGGTGCTCGCCGTGGGCGCCGTGGTGTTCGCGGTCGTGCCGATCGTGCCCGCCGTGATCGCCGCCACCGTGCTGGTGGGTCTCGGATGGGGTCTGTACGTGAGCGTCGACGTGGCGATCATCACGCAGGTGCTGCCCAACGACCGCAGCACGGGCAGCATGCTCGGCGTCGCGAACATCGCCAGCGCGCTGCCGCAGGCGCTCGCGCCGCTCATCGCGGTGCCGCTGGTCACCGGACCCGGCGGATACCCGGCCCTCTACCTGGTGACGGCGGCGATCGGCCTGCTGGCGCTGGTGTGCCTGCCGCGCCTGCGCACCGTCGCCTGACCCGCATCCGACCCACCCCTCCAAGGAGCCCCGATGTCTCTCGCGTTCCCGCCCGGTTTCCGTTTCGGCATGTCGACCGCCGCCTACCAGATCGAGGGGGCGGTAGCCGAGGACGGTCGAGGCCCGTCGATCTGGGACACCTTCTCCCACGAGGCGGGCCGCACCCGCGATGGCGAGACGGGGGATGTGGCGATCGACCACTACCACCGCTGGGAGTCCGATCTGGCGCACCTGGCCGACGCCGGCATCCACGACTACCGGTTCTCGATCGCGTGGCCGCGCATCGTGCCGACCGGCACGGGTGCGGTGAACGAGGCGGGGCTGGCGTTCTACGACCGGCTCGTCGACGGTCTGCTGGAGCGGGGCATCCGCCCGGTGCCGACGCTCTACCACTGGGACCTGCCGCAGGCTCTCGAGGATCGCGGCGGGTGGATGTCGCGCGACACCGCGTATGCGCTCGCCGACTACGCGGGGGTGGTGGCGGAGCGCCTCGGCGACCGGGTGCGCGACTGGATCACGCTCAACGAGATGAGCGTGCAGACGCTGTACGGGTACGGACTCACCGACCACGCTCCCGCGCGCGGGCTCGGGTTCGGTGCGTTGCCGGCGGCGCACCATCAGCTGCTCGCCCACGGGTTGACGGTGGCGCGGCTGCGTGAGGCGCGGGCTGAGCGGGTGGGCGTCGCGGCGCAGCACTTCCCGGTGGAGCCCGCATCCGACTCCGAGGCGGATCTGGTGGCGGCCGGCACCTTCCAGGCGCTCACCAACTGGCTGTTCGCCGACCCGATCCTGGCCGGTCGCTACCCCGAGGAGCTGCGCCCGCTGCTGCCGGTCGACGACGAGCAGCTCGCCGCAGATCTTGCCGTCATCTCGGCGCCCCTCGACTTCTACGGGGTGAACTACTACGAGCCGGTGCGGATCGAGGCCCGCCGCGACGACGTCGACTACGCGGGCACACTCGAGGTCGACATCCCGGAGGGCATGCCGTTCGCACCCGTGCCGTACCCGACCGACGACCGCACCGACTTCGGGTGGGCGATCGCGCCCGCCGGTCTCACCGCCATCTTGACGCAGCTGCGCGAGCGCCACCCGAACCTGCCGCCGGTGGTGATCACCGAGAACGGTGCGTCATTCCACGACGTTCCGGATGCCGACGGCGCCGTGCACGATCCGCGTCGTGTCGCGTACCTCGAGGCGCACCTGGGTGCGGTCGCGGATGCGATCTCGGCCGGTGTCGACGTGCGCGGCTACTACGTGTGGTCGGCGTTCGACAACTTCGAGTGGGCGGCCGGTTACGCCGAGCGATTCGGTCTCGTCTACGTCGACTACGCCACGCAGCAGCGCACCCGCAAGGACTCCTGGCACTGGTTCCGCGACCTCATCGCGGCCCAGGGGTAGCGTTGCCCCGCGCGTCGAGGGGTCGCAAAGTGCTCCCATGGCGGCGTGTCTCGCGCGCTTTGCGACCCCTCACCCCGCGGGCAGCAGCAGACGCGACGGCAGCTGCCGGATACGGCGCGGCGTGAGGCGGGCGAGCATCCGCACCGTGCGCATCGCGGCCCGCTCGCGGCGAGGCCGCCGCGGGAACCCGTACGCGTCGCGCACCGCATCCGGCAGCAGCGCCGCCGTCACGAGTCGGCCGAGCGGCAGCGCGGCACGCACCCACCACGGCACGGTGCCGCGCGCCGGGTGCAGGATGCCGTGGGCCACGGCCCGGGCGTCGTCGCCTACCGACAACGTCGGCAGCATCCGCTCCCAGTACGCGGCGAACGCCGCCCGGTCGGCAGGCCACAGCGCCGCCGGCACCTGCAGGCTCGTGCCGAACCGGCCCGACACCGCGTACACCTCGTCCGCCACCGCATCCGGGAGCGACCCGAACAGCAGCTCGTGCACCTGCATCCCGACGCCGTGCAGGGTGGCCGCCACCCACAGCTGCGGCTCCGGGTCGGTCGCTCCAGGGATGCCGGAGTGCGCCCGGTCGACGGCGCTCGCGGCGGCCCCCGCCACCTCGGGCGAGCCGAGTCCGATCGCGTACACGTACCCGAGGGTGTGCCGCAGTCGCCGCATCGGGTCGCGCGCAAAGCGGCTGTACGCGGCCACCGCGTGACCGACGGTCGGATGCGCGAGCTGCAGCAGCAGGGCCGCTCCGCCTCCCAGCACGAGCGAGCCCTCGGCGAGGTAGTCGTCGGTGGCGCTCACCGGTCCATCCTCCCCGACGGAGCGGGTAGAGTTGCTGGCGGCCAAAGTATCTCGACATCGAACTATCTCGGCGTCGAGAGAGTTCCGGCCGCACACATCCCCGACGCATTGGAAGACGACAGCGTGGATCTCTACGAGTACCAGGCCCGTGACGTGTTCGAGAAGTACGGGGTTCCCGTACTCGCCGGCATCGTCGCCGACACCCCCGCCGAGGCACGCGCCGCGGCCGAGAAGCTCGGCGGCGTGACCGTCGTCAAGGCTCAGGTGAAGACCGGAGGCCGCGGCAAGGCCGGCGGCGTGAAGGTCGCGAAGACCCCCGCGGATGCGGAGGCGGCCGCCGAGGCGATCCTCGGCCTCGACATCAAGGGCCACGTCGTGAAGCGGCTCATGGTGGCGGCCGGCGCCGACATCAAGGAGGAGTACTACTTCTCCGTGTTGCTCGACCGGGCCAACCGCTCCTACCTGTCGCTCGCCTCGTTCGAGGGCGGCATGGAGATCGAGCAGCTCGCCGAGGAGCGCCCGGAGGCGCTGGCGCGCATCGAGGTCGACCCGATCGGCGGCATCGACCTGGAGAAGGCGAAGGAGATCGCGGTCGCCGCGAAGTTCCCCGCCGAGCTGGTCGACAAGGTCGCCCCGGTGCTCGTGAAGCTGTACGAGGTCTACACCGGTGAAGACGCCACCCTCGTCGAGGTGAACCCGCTGGTGCTCACCGGCGCCGGCGACATCGTCGCCCTCGACGGCAAGGTCTCGCTCGACGAGAACGCCGGCTTCCGCCACGCGGAGCACGAGGCGCTCGAAGACAAGGACGCCGCCGACCCGCTCGAGGCGAAGGCGAAGGCCCACGACCTCAACTACGTGAAGCTCGACGGCGAGGTCGGCATCATCGGCAACGGCGCGGGCCTCGTCATGTCGACGCTCGACGTGGTCGCCTACGCGGGCGAAAACCACGGCAACGTGAAGCCGGCGAACTTCCTGGACATCGGCGGCGGCGCATCCGCCGAGATCATGGCCGCGGGCCTCGATGTGATCCTCGGCGACGAGCAGGTCAAGAGCGTGTTCGTGAACGTCTTCGGCGGCATCACCTCGTGTGTCGCGGTGGCGAACGGCATCGTGAAGGCGCTCGAGATCCTGGGCGACTCGGCCACCAAGCCGCTCGTCGTGCGTCTCGACGGCAACCAGGTGGATGAGGGGCGCGCGATCCTCGCCGCCGCGAACCACCCGCTCGTCACCATCGCCACCTCCATGGACTCCGGGGCCGACAAGGCCGCCGAGCTGGCTCACACCCGCTGATTGAGTAGCCGCGCTGCGGCGTATCGAAATCAAGAATCGAGACACAAAGAAATGTCGATCTTCCTCAACAAGGATTCCAAGGTCATCGTCCAGGGCATCACCGGCGGCGAGGGCACCAAGCACACGGCCCTGATGCTGAAGGCGGGCACCCAGATCGTCGGCGGCGTGAACGCGCGCAAGGCCGGCACCACGGTCGAGCACGACGGCGGCGTGAGCCTGCCGGTGTTCGGCACGGTCGCCGAGGCGATCGAGAAGACGGGCGCGGATGTGTCGATCGCGTTCGTGCCGCCGGCCTTCACGAAGGACGCGATGATCGAGGCCATCGACGCCGAGATCCCGCTGCTGGTCGTCATCACGGAGGGCGTGCCCGTCCAGGACACGGCCGAGGCGTGGGCGTACGCGAAGGAGAAGGGCAACAAGACCCGCATCATCGGGCCGAACTGCCCCGGCATCATCACCCCCGGTGAGTCGCTCGTCGGCATCACCCCGGCGAACATCACCGGCAAGGGTCCGGTGGGCCTGGTGTCGAAGTCGGGCACCCTCACCTACCAGATGATGTTCGAGCTGCGCGATCTGGGCTTCTCGACCGCGATCGGCATCGGCGGCGACCCGATCGTCGGCACCACCCACATCGACGCGCTCGAGGCGTTCCAGAACGACCCCGAGACGAAGGCGATCGTGATGATCGGCGAGATCGGCGGCGACGCCGAGGAGCGCGCGGCCGACTTCATCAAGGCGAACGTCACGAAGCCGGTCGTCGGCTACGTGGCCGGTTTCACGGCGCCCGAAGGTAAGACGATGGGCCACGCCGGCGCGATCGTGTCCGGCTCGGCCGGCACCGCGCAGGCGAAGAAGGAGGCCCTCGAGGCCGCGGGCGTGAAGGTCGGCAAGACCCCGTCCGAGACCGCCGCGCTGCTGCGCGAGGTGCTCGCCTCCGCCTGACCCACCGCACCGGTTCCTCGAACGCGGCTCATCCTTCCGGGGTGAGCCGCGTTCGCCGTCTTCGCGGGATGATGGGCGCACCGAACGGAAGGATCCGTCATGCCCCGTGAGACGCAGGCTCAGCGCATCGCCCGCATGGATGAGGAGAACGCGCGGCTGCGCGAGGAACTGGATGCGGCGCGCGGCGCCCTGGAGGCCCGCGC
>JAEWJX010000018.1 GCA_023386365.1 Actinomycetes bacterium
GACATCATTTTTTTTCAGCAAAAAAACTATCGCATTAATAAGGCTTGTTTAAAACAGATGCAATCAATCTGATAAGCACCTTACGAACGTAAAAAAAGAGGATTTTGAGTTTTTTCACATTCTGACGAACAGGGCTTGCTGCTGTGCTGGTATTTTTTAACGTCAAGCCCGGAACTGCAGCCCAATAGAATTACTGATGTTGAAGATAAGAACTAAAGCTGAATAGAATTACGTCTGACCGAACCGCTGCTGATAGCGAACAAAAGATGAGGATTTATTTGTCAGCCAGCATAGCAGAAAACCCCATGTTGTAGGCAGCCCTGATTCGCTGTCTATAAAAATTTACTATAGGTCATGAAATCCTTAATATATTTTTCCCATTTAGTGAGTTCTTCCAATTTATATTCAAATTTGATAGAATACATACCGTGATTTTTAGATACGATATAACTCACTTGAGCAATGTTTTTGATTTCTTTGTCAATAGGTATTGAAAGATGAAGTGAAATCCTGACAACCGGGAACTGGCCTTGCAGGAGATAATACTGTGAGTTAGACAAAATAGTTGCGTCGCTATATAATTCGTTTAATACTTCACTCATCATCTTCTCAATATCTCGAACATACTTTTCTGCTGTATCCTTATTATCAAAATAACGTTTCTTGAAGTCGCTCGAGTTTCCTTTAACCGCTACTTTTCGTAATGTGATACTTGGTATGTATTCTATTTTTGATTGATCAAAACCAAAAACGGAGTCCTGGTCATAACTCCAAAAATTCGGGTCAAGAATATTTAGCATCGTTTGAGTTGGCCAAAAAAAATACGATTCCTTATTCGTACTTTCAAAAAGAGATTTAGTTGCATTGACATTATACTTGCTCTTCATTTTATTTTGGTCAATATTTTTGATCCTGTCAATATTACTTTCAAATATTTGGTTTTTTGCCAATTCCTGACTGAGTGTATCTAGTGCTTTCGGTATGTAAACAATTCCAAATTTGCTCAACACATACTTGTTGTACATAGTCGAAACTTGGGACGTGCTAACTAAAGCAAGTCCCAAAGTGAATATTGCAAGGAAAATGCTTTTCATTTTGTTTGATGTTTATCATTTTTGTTGATGCCCCGAATTAATAGGATTATCCCGATTGTTCCCATCGCTTTATATCCAATCAAATAGGCGATTGAATATTGTCAGAAGTTCTAAAATTTCCAGACATATATGCAGGTACTTGACATCCGATTAATATCAGTCCAAAAGGCTTCATATATAAATAGTGTTCCTAAAGGGTTGCCTACAACGTACACGGGTTGGCGCAGTGGCGACAGTCCGGGTTACTGTTGCTCAGCCAATATACAAAAGTTGATGAGAATTACTGCAGATCAGGACATATTCTGAATCCGCCATTTCGCCAAACCGCATGTTGGGCGAAGGCGGTTAAAATAAGACAAATGAGTCCAATATAGCTAATGACGTCATTCGGTATTCCTCCTCCTTCCCGCTTTGAACCGTAAACGTCAAAGCAACTCCCAAATCATTCTTCAGGAAATACCGCTGTTCGGTTGTCAACAAAAACTTCCCTTGTCGTCCACGATATTTTAGAACATAGTATTGATTCGTTGAGGTACTGTCTAGCCGACTTTCAAGAATTTCAACATCGGTTACCATGTTTTTGATTTGTGCCTCGCTTTGCTTACCCATTTTAGATAGAAAATAATTCTGACCGGACAAATCCTGGACATATACGTTCACGTTCTCTGTGAATTGGTCAAGGCTGTCGAGTTTAGGAGAATAGATAAACAGATCTGCCCCAAACATCTTGCTTGTATCGGCCCTCCAGCTGTCTGGATAGTTTAACGAATACTGTGGTCTCGTGATTCTAACTACCTTTCTTGAAGTGTCACTGCCGAGCCCCTGTCCGGACACCACGGCATAAGAAACTAAAGAAACAAACAGGAAAAAATTTTTCATGGTAAGAGTATCTTAGCTTTCGCCCAACGTGAAAGCATTGGCGATGTGGCGGTATTCATTGTTCGTTGAGCCTGGAACCAATGCTGATTAAAGATACAAAAGCTCATTGTTTATTCCATTGCCTGGCATTATTCGAACTCCATAACCGAAGCTGACTAGCGAACAAAAAGCTGAGAATATATTCGTCATCCGCCATATTGCCAATGCAATGTTGGCTGCTGTTTCTTTGTAACTAGATTATAGAGGCTTCTATTTTATCTCGTAATGGTAAATAATCCAAAGCAACTTAAACCTCTTTGTAAATAATCGCTTTTGGACTTTATTACCTTGAACACTGATAAGAGTATCCTTAGTGCCTGCTTTATCTAGGATACAATATTTCGTATTTTGATCGTCGCCAGCTCTTGCTATTATCAAGTTGTTCATAGACAAAACTCGCTTGGGTTGCAGATTAAATTCAAGAGCAGCCGCTATCCAATTTGGTCAAAGTTACATCAGTTGTAACTTTAGAAGATTTCTTGTCTCGATCTAAAACGATGCGTTCAGAGGCAAAAGCAACGGAATCTGATGAAACGATAGAAATTCTCATTTCCTCGGTTGAGCTATTATAAAGTCGAATTACTGTGCATGCCTGAAGAAGTAGTGAACAAACAAGTATATAGAAAGTAGTTCTCATAAATAGTCTCGATTCATGCTGTAAAATTGTTTGAACTATCAAGCCAAAGAATTCAATTCTGTTCTTAATTAAGGGAAATAGCAGCCAACGGCAGTCTGTGAAAAAACTGCTGTTGTGAAACAAATATATACACATATTGTGAATAGTCTAAACGGCGTATGTTTTTTGCTTTCATAGTTGTCATGCCATTCAAACAAGGAACAAACCGCAACC
>JAEWJX010000048.1 GCA_023386365.1 Actinomycetes bacterium
CCGTCCCAACTCGGCGCGATCCGGGCTTCGAAAGTGGCGGGGCTCAGCGCCCGCCGGCGCGACGCTTGTTGTAGACGTCGAACGCGACAGCCAGCAGCAGCACGAGGCCCTTCACGGCCTGCTGCCACTCGATGCCGATACCCATGATCGACATACCGTTGTTGAGCACACCGATGATCAGACCACCGATGATGGCGCCGCCGATGGTGCCGACACCGCCCTGCACCGCAGCGCCACCGATGAACGCGGCCGAGATCGCCTCCAGCTCGAAGCCGTCACCGGCCTTCGGGCCGGCGAGGTTGAGTCGCGCGGTGAAGATGAGTCCGGCGAGCGCCGCGAGGGTGCCCATGTTCACGAACAGCCAGAAGTCGACGCGACGCGTCTTGATACCCGACAGCTCCGCCGCGTGGCGGTTGCCGCCGATGGCGTAGATGTGACGGCCGAACACGGAGCGGTTCATGATGACGCTGTAGATGAGGATCAGCACGGCGAGCACGATGAGCGTGATCGGGATGCCCTTGTACGAGGCCAGCGCGTAGGCGAAGAACGCGATCGCCACCGACACGAGCACCAGCTTCGCGATGAACCAGATCGCCGGCTCCACTTCCTGGCCGTACTTCTGGCGGCCGCGGCGGGTGCGCACCGCCTGGATGACGATCAGCACGATCGCGAGGCCGCCGATGGCGAGCGTCAGCGGGTCGATCTCGAACTCACCGAACACGTCGGTGAGGAAGCCGTTGCCGAGGGCGCGGTACTCCGCGGGGAACGAGCCGATGTTGGCGTTGCCGAGCACGACGAGCGCGAGACCGCGGAAGATCAGCATGCCCGCCAATGTCACGATGAACGCTGGGATGCCGACGTACGCGATCCAGAAGCCCTGCCAGACACCCACCAGGGCTCCGATCGCGAGCGACAGGATGATCGACAGCCACCAGGGCAGACCCCATTGCACGGCGAACACACCCGAGCAGGCGCCGACGAATGCGGCGACCGATCCGACCGACAGGTCGATGTGGCCGGCGATGATGACCATCACCATGCCGATCGCCAGAACGAGGATGTAGCCGTTCTGCACGATCAGGTTGGAGATGTTCTGCGGGCGCAGCAGGATGCCGTTGGTCAGGAACGAGAACAGCACGACCACCGCGATGAGCGCGATGAAGATGCCGTTCTTTCCGAGGTCGGACAGCACGTGGCTGAGCCAGCTGGTGAACTTGTTCTCGGTCGGGTTGATGTTCCCGCCGACCGCCTGCGACTCCGTCGGGGTCGGGGTAGTGGGGTTCGACATGTTTGCGGTTCCTCTTCTTCGTCCGCGGGTCAGCGGGGACGTTCCATGGTCATGAGCGTCAGGACGGCCTCGGGTGTGGCGTCCTCGATGGGCAGCTCGCCCGTGATTCGGCCCTCGGAGAGCGCGTAGACGCGGTCGGAGATGCCGAGCAGCTCGGGCAGCTCGGAGGAGATCACGATGATGCCCTTCCCCTCCGCCGCGAGCCGGTTGATGATCGTGTAGATCTCGTACTTGGCGCCCACGTCGATGCCGCGGGTGGGTTCATCGAGGATCAGCACATCCGGGTCGGAGTAGATCCACTTCGACAGCACCACCTTCTGCTGGTTGCCGCCGGAGAGCTTGCCGGTCTTGACGAGCACGTTGGGCGCCTTGATGTTCATCGACTTGCGGAAGTCGTCGGCGACCTTGTACTCCTCGTTGTCGTGCACGAGGCCGTACTTCTCGAGCTTGCGCAGCGACGCCATCGAGATGTTGCGCTTGATGTCTTCGATGAGGTTGAGGCCGTACGTCTTGCGGTCTTCGGTGGCGTAGGCGATGCCGTTGTCGATCGCTTCGGCGACGGTGCGGGTCTTGATCTCGACGCCGCGCTTGAACACCTTGCCGGAGATGCGGGTGCCGTAGGAGTGACCGAAGAGGCTCATCGCGAACTCGGTGCGGCCGGCACCCATGAGGCCGGCGATACCGACGATCTCACCGGCGCGCACGTTGATGCTCACGTTGTCGACGACGACGCGGCTGGTGTCCTGCGGGTGGTGGGCGGTCCAGTCCTCGACGCGCAGCAGCTCCTCGCCGATGTGCGGCGTGTGGTCGGGGTAGCGGTGCTCGAGGTCGCGGCCGACCATGTCCTTGATGATGCGCTCCTCGGAGACCTCCTGGCGCGCCATCGTCTCGATGGTCTTGCCGTCGCGGATGACGGTGACCGAGTCGGCGATCTTCTTGATCTCGTTGAGCTTGTGGCTGATGATGATCGACGTGATGCCCTGCTCCTTGAGGTGCAGGATCAGGTCGAGCAGGTGATCGGAGTCCTCGTCGTTGAGGGCCGCGGTCGGCTCGTCGAGGATGAGCAGCTTCACTTCCTTCGAGAGCGCTTTCGCGATCTCGACGAGCTGCTGCTTGCCGACGCCGATCTCACGGATCTTGGTGGTCGGGTTGTCGCGCAGTCCCACGCGGGCGAGCAGCTTCTGCGCCTCGTGGTTGGTCTTGTTCCAGTCGATGAGGCCGAACGCGCCCTTGACCTCGTTGTTGAGGAAGATGTTCTCGGCGATCGACAGGTAGGGGCTGAGGGCCAGCTCCTGGTGGATGATGACGATGCCTTTGGCTTCGCTGTCGGAGATGTCGCGGAATTCGACCGTCTCGTTCTCGAAGACGATGTCGCCGTCGTAGGTGCCGTGCGGGTAGACGCCCGACAGCACCTTCATGAGCGTCGACTTGCCGGCGCCGTTCTCGCCGCAGATGGCGTGCACTTCGCCGCGCGCCACCTCGATGGTGACGTCGGAGAGCGCCTTGACGCCCGGGAACGTCTTGGTGATCCCGCGCATCTCCAGGATGTTCGTTGTCATCGTCGTCCTCTCGTGGACTTCCTCGTCCCCGGATGGCGGGGGTGCCGCCGGACCGGTTCCCATTCTGCTCGGGAACCGGGTCCGGGGCACCCCCGCCGTTCAGGGAGTGTCAGAACTGATCGTCAGATCAGCCGTTGATCTCTTCCTCGGTCCAGTAGCCGCTGTCGACCAGCACGGCCTGGATGTTGTCCTTGACGACGATCTCCGAGGCGAGGAGGTACGACGGCACGACCTTCACGCCGTTGTCGTAGTCCTCGGTGTTGTTGACCTCGGGCTCGTCGCCGTTGAGGATCGCGGTCGCCATGTCCACGGCCACGGCCGCGAGCTTGCGGGTGTCCTTGAAGATGGTGGCGAACTGCTCACCGGAGTTGATCGCCTTCACCGAGTCGAGCTCGGCGTCCTGGCCGGAGATGATCGGCCACTCGTCGCCGACCGAGTAGCCGGCGTCGGTGAGGGCCGAGATGATGCCGCGCGACAGGCCGTCGTAGGGCGACAGCACGCCGTTGACCTTCGAGCCGTCGGAGTAGGTCGAGGTGAGGATGTTCTCCATGCGCTCCTGCGCGACCTCGCCGTCCCAGCGGAGGATGGCGGCCTGCTCGAAGTCGGTCTGACCCGACTTGACGACGAGGGTGCCGTCGTCAATGAGCGGCTGCAGCACGTCCATCGCACCGTTCCAGAAGAACGTGGCGTTGTTGTCGTCCGGCGAGCCCGCGAAGAGCTCGACGTTGAACGGACCGGCGGGCGCGTCGGCCTTGGCGGTGCCGTCGAGCTCGGTGAGGCCGAGGCCGTTGAGCACCGAGTAGGCCTGCTGCTGGCCGACGACGAAGTTGTCGAACGACGCGTAGTAGTCGACGTTCTCCGAGTCGCGGATGAGGCGGTCGTAGGCGATGACGGGGATGTCGGCGTCGGCCGCATCCTGCAGCACCTGGGTGAGGGTGGTGCCGTCGATGGAGGCGATGATCAGGGCTTCTGCACCCTTGGTGATCATGTTCTCGATCTGCGAGACCTGCGTGGGGATGTCGTCCTCTGCGTACTGCAGGTCGACGGTGAAGCCCTGCTCCTCGAGCGCGGCCTTGACGGCGTCGCCGTCCTGGATCCAGCGCTCGGAGCTCTTGGTCGGCATCGCGACGCCGACGAGGCCGCCGTCGCCGCCGCCGTTGCCTCCGTCGCCGCTGGGGGCGCAGGCGGCAAGCGCGAGCATGGAGCCCGCAGCGATCGTGACGATCGCGAACTTGTTCGTCTTCACGGTGATTCCTTTCACTGTGTATTGGTGCGGACGTCGTTGTCAGGGGTAGAGCTGCTCGAGGCCGGGGTCGTCCATGAACCGGTCTCGCCGCTCGGCCGGGCGATGCCGGGCCGGGAGGTCTGGAAGGTGCCCGCCGTGGCGAGCTCGTCGACGCGTTCCGCGTCGGTGCGCAGGCGGCGCTCGTGGAGCGCGTCGACGACATCGGCCGCGAGCGGCTCGATGGTGTCGCCTGCGGGGAGGCCGGCGCGCGCGAGTTGCACGGCGCGGGCGGCGTCTTCGAGGAGCACGGCGGCGCGCACGGCGTCGCGGGCGCTGGCGCCGGTGGCGTAGGGGCCGTGGCGTTCGAGCAGCACGGCGCGGCTGCGCTGGGATGCGAGGGTCGCGGCGATGGCGCCGCCGATCTCGTCGTCGGGGCCGGCGTAGGCGACGACCGGAACCGCCCCGCCGAATTCGTCGGCGACGACGGTGGAGAGGCACGGCACGGGTTCGCCGCGGAGGGCGAACGCGGTGGCGTACGGCGAGTGGGTGTGCGCGATACCGCCGATGGCGCTGTCGTCGCGGTAGAGGCGGGCGTGCACGGCGACGCCGCGGGAGGGGCTGAGGTCGCTTCCGGGGGTGCCTTCGACGACGTGGCCGTCGAGGTCGACGAGCACCATCTTCTCGGGGCTGAGCTCGGAGTGGTCGAGCCCGCCGGGCTTGATCACGAAGAGGTCGGCGCCGGGCACGCGGCCGGAGACGACGCCGCTGGTCCAGCTGACGAGGCCGCCGCGGACGAGGAGTTTGTGGAGGCGGGCGACGTCGGCGCGGGTGCGCGCGATCGCGACCTCGATGCGCGGCTCGAAGCGATTCACCGGCTCTCCCGACCTCGTCGTCCTGAAATGTGACCGGTAAATGTGACCGGTAACATCGAGCACTCTAACCCGCCTCAGGCGATCGGTGTCAAGTCGAGCGAGGTTGCGACACGGTAACGGCGGCGGAACGCCGGTCAGTGCAGGTGCGACACCGTCGAGGCGCGCACCATCAGCTGCGGCGTGATCGCGTGCGAGCCCTCCGCATCCAGTTCCCCCAGCAGGAACGCGACCGCACGGCGGCCCAGTTCGGAGAAGTCCTGGCGGATGGTGGTGAGCGGCGGCCAGAAGTGCGCCGCCTCCGGGATGTCGTCGAAGCCGATGACGCTCACGTCGCCCGGCACATCGATGCCACTGTCACGGAACGCGTGCAGCAAGCCGAGCGCCATCTGATCGTTGGAGGCGAAGACGGCCGAGAAGTCGCGCACCCGCGCCAGTTCGCGGCCCGCGAAGTAGCCGAAGTCGGCCGTCCAGTCGCCGAGGATCGGCGCCGTCGTGGGGGCGTCCCACGCGTTCAACTCGTCGAGGAACCCCTGCATACGCGCATCCGCCTCGATCCAGTCCTGCGGACCCGACAGGTGGTAGATGCTGCGGTGCCCGAGCTCCAGCAGGTGCCGCGTGGCCAGGCGCGCACCCGCGTACTGGTCGAAGAAGAGCGTGTGGCCGTCGTCGCGCGTCGCCTGCAGCGTCACATACGGCACGTCGAGCGGCAACTGCGCCAACGCCTCGAACACCCGCACCTGCGGCGCCACCACCACGATCCCCTCCACCGCCTGCGCGCGCAGCTGGGTGAGGGCATCCGAGATGGAGCCCTCCACCGTCGGGTCGATGTTGGCGATGCTCACCCAGTAGCCGCTCGCCCGCGCGGCCGCCTCGACCGACGTCATGATCGACGCCGGACCGTAGTCGGTGCTCATGGCCGACAGGATGCCGATCGTGCGCGACCGGCTCGACGCGAGCGCGCGCGCCGCACGGTTCGGCTGGTACCGCAGCTCTGCCATCACATCGAGCACCCGCTGACGCGTGGTGTCGCGGATGCTGGGGTGATCGTTCAGCACCCGGGAGACCGTCTGATGCGACACCCCGGCGACCCGCGCGACATCGCGGATGCTGGGTGGGCGGCCGGAAGCCGCCGGATCGAGCGTCACGGGTCCCCTTCGACGGGTGGGCGGCAGCGGCGGAGCGCGAGTGCCGTCCGGCCATGATGACACAGGATCAGCACGGAATGTGACTGTCACATTCGCTGCCGGTCTATGCTTGCCGCACCATGTCGGACCTCTGGCGCAACCTCCCCCTGTTCGGCCGGGAACGCGTCGACGAGTCGTCGGTGGAGCGCGGCTGGGCCACCGAACTCGCCGCCGTGCGGGCGGCCGCCGACCGGGCGCTCGCCCAGCATCCGGATGCCGACGCGGCCGCCGCGTTCGAGGCCGGGCTGCGCCCCGGCAAGCCGCCGCGATCCGGCAAGCCGCGGGTCGTGAAGCTCGCCGAGCTCGACCGCGCCGTATTCGCCTACCTCGACCTCGCGACGCGGCTCGGGGTGGCCGCGGAGCTGCCCGAGCGGGCGAGCGGTGCC
>JAEWJX010000072.1 GCA_023386365.1 Actinomycetes bacterium
CGCCGCGGACGTCCGAAAACGGGGCGGCGCGCGTCAGTTCTGCGGGATCCCGCGTGACGTAGGTCGGTCTCGGAGCCTCCGGGACGGGGTTGACGACCCGCCGGAGGCGGGACTATGCAGCCGCACACGCGGTGTCAACCCCTTACGCGGCGGGGCGCGCCGGGTCCACGCTCGATGCGGAGGCAAGAAAGGAGCACCGATGGTCGAGCAGAAGACCGACCCGGAGGAGCGTGACGAGGAGATGCGGCGGGCACCGAAGTCCGATCCCGAAGACTCCGATCTGCGCATCCGCCTCTCGGAGGGGACCGCCGGGGCGACCCGCATCGACTGGCGCGACGACGCGGTCGTGCGCCCCGGCAAGGCGGAACCGCGCGACGGATGACCGCATGGCGAATCGGGCCTAGCCCTACGCGCACCTCCGGCGCACGTCAAGGGGCTGCCTGGGGCTCGGTGCCTCCCGTAGACCGGAACCATGCGAGCTGTCACTTGGGCCAGAACGGGCGTCGCCGACCGATCGCTTCCTCGACGAGGCTGCGGGTCCGCTCCTCGAGAAGCTGCGGAGGCTGTGACGTGAACGGACGTCCGGAACTGCCGACCGCCCACCACCGTCGCGCGACGGCGTACGACGTGCTGCCCGATGTGGCCGATCTCACGTGGACCATCTGGAACCGCGAGGGCTGCCTGGGTGAGATCGTCACCGACGGCGACCGCTGGTTCTGGCGTCACGACAGGGCCGACGCGCTCTCGGACGGGCATCCCACCTGGCAAGAGGCCGTCGACGAGCTCATCTCGGAGCTGCCGGACATCCAGCTGGACTGAGGGGATGCTCAGCGTTCGTCGTGCGGGCTGTTGAGGGGAACCAGCGTGCCTTCTTCGGTGATCTGCAGACCGAAGTTCGTGCCGGCGGAGGTGGCGAGCGTCTCGACCCAGTCGCGGTTGATGGACGGGAGTCGGCTGCCCTCGTACTCGCAGTAGATGGGCACACCGTTGTCGATCCAGACCGCGTTGCGCCCACCGCCTGACGCTTGCGAGTTGCGCCACAGCAGGAAGAAGTTCTCGCCGCGACGCAGCTTCATCGACATGACGACCTGAAGGTGCACGAGCACGCGGTCCTCCATGGGGAATCGCTGCCCGTCGTAGTGGAGAAATCCCATGCCGACAATGGTTTCACCGAGAAAAACACGCGACCAGGGGGTTGCGACGGGCGCGCCGATTTGGCAGATGTCACCGCGACACGAGTCGCCCGGTGGCGGCGGTGAGCGTCCCCGCCGGCACGAAACGCGTCACCCACGCGCCCAGCTTGTTGACGGTGCCGGACACGACGGACGGCGGCGTGCGCCCGCGGTCGAGCGCACGCAGGGTGGTCCGCACCACATCCTCGGGCGTCTGGTACCTGCCGACGGCTGCGGCCTCCGTGCCGACGACGTCGAAGAACTCGGTGCGGGTTGCTCCGGGCGCCACCGCCAGCACCTTCACCCCGTGGCGGCGGGCCTCGTCCCACACCGCACGGGTGAAGCTGAGCACGAACGCTTTTGATGCGCCGTAGACGGCCATCCGGGGGATCGGCTGGAACGCGGCCGTGCTGGCGACGTTCACGATCGCGCCGCGTCGACGCTCCAACATCCCGGGCAGGAACGCGCGCGTCACGTCGACGAGCGCCGTCACATCCACCGCGATCTCGCGCTCCAGCAGCTCGGGGTCGGTGTCGGCGAGCAGCGAATGCACCCCGAACCCGGCGTTGTTGATGACGGCATCCACCTCACCGTCGACGGCGGCGCGCAACGCACGCCCTGCCCCCGGAAGCGACAGGTCGGCGGTGTGCACCTCGGCCCGGATGCCGTGGGCAGCCTCCAGCTCGGCCGCCAGCGCGCGCAGGCGGTCGGTTCGCCGGGCGACGAGCACCAGGTCGGAGCCACGCGCGGCGAATGCGTGGGCGTAAGCGGCGCCGATGCCGGCACTCGCGCCGGTGATGAGGGTGCGAGTGGGCCGGTACATGGCGGGACGGGCGGGCTAGGCCTGCTCGCGGGCGGCGGCGCGGCGGGCGCGCTCCTCCGCCTCCATCTGGGAGTAGACCTTGCGCTCGTTGCGGTCGGCGCGGATGATCGCGCGGATCACGTACCAGAACACGAGCCCCAGTGCGATGGTCGGCACGAGGGAGAAGATCGCGTTTCCCCAGAAATCGGTGGGCATGCGTTCAGCCTACGTGTCGCCGCTCAGCGCGGGCTGAACACGACGACCAGCACGACGATCACGAGGATCAGCACGAGCCCGCCGTACATGACGAGACGTGAGGTGCGGCGGTCCATGTCAGCCCTTCGCGACGATGCCGACGATGCCGGTGATCACCAGGTACAGGCCGACACCGGCCACCACGATCCACAGGATGATGCGGTTGGTGGAGATCTTCGGCGGCTTCTCGCCGGGGGTGCGATCGGACATGGTCAGAACCTACTTCACGAGGGGGAAGAGGATGGTCTCGCGGATGCCGAGGCCGGTGATCGCCATGAGGAGCCTGTCGATCCCCATGCCCATCCCGCCCATCGGGGGCATGCCGTGCTCCATCGCGGTGAGGAACTCCTCGTCGAGGCGCATCGCCTCGACGTCTCCGCGGGCACCCTGCTTCGCCTGCTCGACGAACCGCTCACGCTGGATGACGGGGTCGACGAGCTCCGAGTAGCCGGTGGCGAGTTCGAAGCCGCGCACGTACAGGTCCCACTTCTCGACGACGCCCGCGATGGTGCGGTGGTCGCGCACGAGCGGTGAGGTGTCGACGGGGAAGTCCATCACGAAGGTGGGCCGCTCCAGGTCGCCCTTCACGAAGTGCTCCCACAGCTCCTCCACGTACTTGCCGTGGGTGGGCAGCTTCACCTCGACGCCCTCGCGGTCGGCGAGCGCCGCCAGCTCGTCGAGCGTCGACTCGGGGGTGATGCGGATGCCGGACGCCTCCGACAGCGACTCGTACATCGAGATGCGGGCCCAGTCGCCGCCGAGGTCGAACTCGGTGCCGTCGGCCCAGGTGACGACGTGCGAACCCGACACCGCGACGGCGGCGTTCTGGATGAGCTCCTGCGTGAGGTCGGCGATGGTGTTGTAGTCGCCGTACGCCTGGTACGCCTCGAGCATCGCGAACTCGGGGCTGTGGGTGGAGTCGGCGCCCTCGTTGCGGAAGTTGCGGTTGATCTCGAACACGCGGTCGATGCCGCCGACGGCGGCGCGCTTCAGGAACAGCTCGGGCGCGATGCGGAGGAACAGTTCGGTGTCGAACGCGTTCGAGTGGGTGACGAACGGGCGGGCCGCGGCACCCCCGTGGATGGTCTGCAGCATCGGCGTCTCGACTTCGAGGAAGTCGTGCGACGCGAACGTCGACCGCAGTGATGCCACCGTCTTGGCGCGCGCGACGACCGTGGCGCGCGCCTGCTCCCGCACGATCAGGTCGAGGTAACGCTGACGGACGCGCGTCTCCTCCGACAGCTCCGAGTGCAGGTTCGGCAGCGGCAGGATCGCCTTGGCCGCGATCTTCCACTCCGACACGAGGATCGACAGTTCGCCGCGGCGCGACGAGATCACCTCACCGGCGACGAACAGGTGGTCGCCCAGGTCGACCAGTTCCTTCCACCGCTGCAGCGACTCCTCGCCCACCTCGGCGAGCGACACCATCGCCTGGATGCGCGCCCCGTCGCCCGACTGCAGCGCCGCGAAGCACAGCTTGCCGGTGTTGCGCAGGTGCACGACGCGGCCGGCGACGCCGACCCGCTCACCCGTGGTGGCATCCGCTTCGAGGTCGCCGAAACGGGCGCGCACCTCGGGGATGGTGGTGGTGAGGGGGAGCGTGACCGGGTACGCCTCGTCACCCTCGGCGATGAGGCGCTCGCGCTTCGCGAGCCGCACGGCCTTCTGCTCGGCGATCTCTTCGCCGGTCAGTTCGTCGGGGGTCGTGGTTGCGTCGCTCACGGGGGCTCAGTTCAGGTAGAGGGCGTCGTTGTCGATGAGGCGGGCCGGTCCGACCTGCGCCGCGATGAGAACGCGGGCGGGCCCGCGGTAGTCGTCGGGCACCGGCTGGAAGGTGCGGGGGTCGACCACCCTAAGGTAATCGACCTGGATCAGCTCTTCACCCATCAGCACCGACTGGGCTGCGGCGAGAACCGCGTCGATGCCGCGGTCGGCGGCGGATGCGGCGGCCTCGAGCGCGCGGTGCAGGGCGGGGGCGGCGGCGCGTTCCTCGGGGGAGAGGTAGCGGTTGCGGCTCGACCGGGCGAGTCCGTCGGCCTCGCGCACCGTCTCGACCGGCTCGATGCGGGTGGCGATGTCGAGGTCCTTCACCATGCGCTGCACAAGGAACAGCTGCTGGGCGTCCTTCTGTCCGAAGAGGGCCACATCCGGGCGCACGATGCCGAGCAGCTTCGCGACGACGGTCAGCATCCCGTCGAAGTGACCCGGCCGCGACCGACCCTCGAACAGCTCGCCGACGGCACCACCGCGCACCGTGGTCTGCGGCTTGCCGTCCGGGTACATCTCGTCGACCGATGGGGCGAACACGAAATCGGCACCGTGGCCGTCGAGCGCGGCGAGGTCGGCGTCGAGGTCACGGGGGTAGCGCTCGAGGTCTTCCGCCGGGCCGAACTGCAGCGGGTTCACGAAGATCGACACCACCACCACGTCGGCGAGCTCGGATGCCCGATCGACGAGCGCGAGATGCCCGTCATGCAGTGCACCCATGGTGGGGACCAGCGCCACGCGCTGCCCGCCGAGGCGGCTGCGCAGGTCGGCGATCGTCGTCACGACGGCAGGCTGGCTCACGGGTATCAAGGGTATCGGGACCCTCACTCACCGGAGGACGCGAGCGCGTTCTCGATCGCGGAGCGCAGCAGGGGCGCGACCATGCGGCCCGGGTTCTCGACCCCTGCAGCACGCAGCTTGCCCACGACATCCGCCACCACATCCGTGCCGAGGGCGCGGATGGCGCCGATCGCGTCGCCGTAGCGTTCGCGGTCGGCTTCGGCCACCACCACCGGTTCGGCCCCGAGCTCCACGACGAGCGCCTGCGCGATCGGCAGCACCGGGCCGGGTGCGGTGACCGCGCACCAGCACTCGTGCAGCCGCACCAGGTCGATGCTGGTGCCGGTGAACGCCATCGCCGGGTGGATGGCGAGCGGGATCGCGCCCGCGGCGAACGCGGGCTGCAACACAGCCGTGCCGAAGCCCGGCGCCGTGTGCGCGACCAGTTGGCCCGGCTGCCAGGCGCCGACGGCCGCGAGCCCCGCCACCAGGTCGGCGAGCTCGTCGTCGGGCACGGCGATGATCACCAGCTCGGAGCGCTCCACCAGCTCCGGTACCGGCAGCACGGGCACCCCGGGCAGCAGCGCCTCCACCCGGTCGCGGCCGGCATCCGACACCGTCGCGACGCCGACCACCGCGTGGCCCGCGCCGCCGAGGGCGGCCCCGATCACCGGGCCCACGTGCCCGCCGCCGATGATGCCGACGCCGAGCCGGCCGTCGCGCGAGGTCACACCGCGCCCCACCGGTGGGTGCGGTCGGAGCCGATCGCCGCGACCCCCGCGGATGCGGTGTCGTCGAACAGCGCCGACGCGTCGGCCACGTCGATCGCGCCGATCTCGGCGGTCACCGGACCCGCCACCGTGTGCACGCGGACGTGCGCCACCCGCAGCAACCGCTCGAGCGGTCCCTGGTGTGCGGCGACGCTCTGCGTGCGGGCCGTCGGCACGACCGAGAGCGTGCGCCAGATAGCGCCCTTGCGCAGGATCACCGCATCCGGATGCAGCAGGAACCCGTTGCGCCGCCACGAGAACCAGCGCAGCACGGCCGCGCGCTTCGGCGACGTCGTGAAGCCGTCGTCGGGCCGGGATCGGGCGAGCCCGCTCTCGATGAGCTCCCGGGTCTCGTCGGTGACCAGGTCGGGCAGCACCAGCTCGAGCACCTTCAGCACGTCGGCGCGCGACCCCACCGGCAGGATCGTCGTCTTCTGCTGGGCCGCCGCATTCGGGGTGGCCGACTGGGAGGCGAGGTTGACCTGCACCATCCACCAGTCGGCGGGCCGCCACAGCAGCTCCTGGGTGATCTGCACGGCGTGGATGCGCCCGGGAGGCAGGGTCTCGTTCGTGGTCGACAGCAGACCGAAGCCCACCCGCACCCCGTCGGGGGTCGCGGCGATCGAGTACCGCAGCGACTTCACGACGCGGTTCACGGCGTAGGAGCCGAAACCGAAGAGCGTCGGGATGATGGCGAAGAACACCCAGCTGCCGGCATCCGTCGTGGTCATCACGACCACGAGCACGGCGATGGTGATGACGAAGAAGATCGTCGTGGAACTGAGCACGGTCGAGCCGATGAGACGGCCGGCCTTCATCGTCACCACCGACTGCGGCAGGGCGAGGGTGGGGTCGAGCTCGGGGGCTGTGAACTCGGCCAGGCGCTGGCGTGCCACGTCGCTCAGACCCGCACGGTGCGCGGCGGCGCCGGCTTCCGCATCCGCATCCGTGGCGGGCGGGGCGTCGGCCTCCGCTGCGCGGGATCGGATGCCGGACGCGCGCCGCAGGATCTCGGCGCGCAGCCCGTCGGCGTTGGCGCCGGTCAGGTACGACAGCTCGACGTTCGCATCCGATCCGGCGGTGCTCAGTTCGAGCTTCGCCGCACCGAAGATGCGCGCGAACAGGGGCCGCGCCACGTTGATGCCCTGCACCCGGTCGAGGCGTGCCTTGCGGTGCGAGCGGAAGATGACGCCCGAGCGCACCTCCACCACCTCGTCGGTGATGCGGAACGTGTGCATGCGCCACGACAGCCAGAACAGCGCGATGATCAGCACCAGCACCCCGACCGTGATCAGTAGCGCGATCACGAGGTAGCGCTCGAGCACGATCGAGATCGGGTCCTCGGTGCAGAACTCCTCCGGGCATTCGAGGCCGGGCACGAAGATCTCCAGCAGCCGCTCGCGCAGGTTCGCGATCACGACGCCGAGGATCGCGATGAACGCGATCCCGCCCTTCAGCAGCGGTGTGGCGGGATGGAGCCGGTGCCACTCGCCGTCGGCGAGCTGGGTCACAGCCCGGCCCGCCGGGTCTCCGCGAGCGCCACCAGGTGGTCACGCAGCTGTTCGGCCTCCTCGAGGGGGAGGCCCGGGATGACGACGCCGGTGGCGGCGGCCGCGGTGACGAGCTTCAGTTCGGCGAGACCCACGGCGCGCGCGAGCGGTCCGCGCGTGATGTCGACCAACTGCATCCGGCCGTACGGCACGGCCACGAAACGCTGGAACATGATGCCGCGGCGGAACAGCAGGTCGTCGTCGCGCAGGCGGTAGCCGATCGACCGCACCCGGCGCGGGGTGACGATGAGCGTCGCGAGCATGATCGCCCCGACCGCGATCGGCAGCGCCCACCACCAGGTGCCCCAGTCGAGCAACCACGCGGGCAGGCTCGAGGCGAACGTCATCACGGCACCCCACACCAGCGTGCTGACGACGTCGACCACCACGTACTTCGACGACACCCGGCGCCACTCACCGGGCACGGGGTCGAGGCGCGAAGTCGGCGGGGTCGGTTCGGCGGTGGTCTGGGGGCCGGGCGCGGCGTCGTCGGTCACGTCCCCACGCTACCCGGGCGCGGTCACGCGCGGGGCGGCGCCACCGACTCGCGCACCACGAGGCGGGTCGGCAGAAGCACCACCTGCGGCGCGGCGCCCGCGAGGGTCTCGCTGGCGACCCGCAGCACCTCGCTGCCGAGCCGGTCCCAGTCCTGCGCGATGGTGGTCAGCGGCGGGTCGAAGTCGACCGCCTCCTCGATGTCGTCGAATCCGACGATCGAGACATCCTGCGGAATCCGCAATCCGGCTTCGGCGCACGCGCGATACGCACCGAGCGCCATCTGATCGTTGGCGGTGAAGATCGCCGTCGGGTAGTCGGCGGGGTCGTTCGACTCCAGCATCGCGCGCACTGCCAGGTAGCCGGAGTGGGCCGACCAGTCGCCGCGCATCGGCTCCGGCACCTCGCGCCCCTCTTCGCGCAGCACCCGAGCCCACGTCTCCTCACGGCGTGCCGAGAAGAAGGAGCCCACGGCACCGGTCACGTGGTGCACCGTGCGGTGTCCGGCCTCCAGCAGGTGCCGCACGGCGGCCTCGCTTCCGCCGATTTGGTCGGAGTCGATCGCCGACAGGTCGGGGTTGCTCTGCGGTCCGTTGAGGATGGCGCGCATACCGGAGGGGATGCGGATCGGGGTGTCGAACTCCACCTGCGAGGTGAGGATGGTCACGATCACGTCGACCGCCATCTCCTCCAATCGGGTGAAGGTGCCGCTCGTCGCGAAGCCTTCCGCCGCGTTGATCGGCATCAGCATGGTGGCGTAGCCGTTGCGGGCCGCGTGCTCCGACACCGCCTCGACGGTGCGCCGGGTGCCGACGGCGTGCAGCCCCTGGTACACGATGCCGATCGTCTTGTAGCTGCCGCGGCGCATCGCCCGGGCGGCGAGGTTCGGCCGGTAGCCGAGCTCCCGCATCACCCCGAGCACGTGCGCGCGCGTCGTCTCGTTGACGTTCGGTTCGCCGTTGGCGACCCGCGACACCGTCTGCAGAGACAGTCCCGCCATCTGGGCGACGTCCCGCATGGAAGGACGCCGCGTTTCCATGTCAGACCCCCGTGAATCCGAATCGGAAGCGGAGCGTGCCCGTGCTGGGCAGCCGATACTGAGGAAGTGTACGGGCACCCCACGAGTCGTCGCCCGCGACACCCCGCCGCATGAGGGCAGGCCGCAGCACGGTGCGCACGATCGGGGGCAGCTCGTTCGGGTGCCGGGCCGCTTCGACTTCGTCGGGCGACCACGGCAGAGCCGAGAACTCCATGCCGCTTTCGGAGTCGAGGCGGATGCCGACCCCGCGCGCGTCCGTCACCTCGGCCCAGCGCACGCCGGTGCGGTTGCCCGCCTCCTGCGGCCGCAGGTACGGGGTGAGCGCGGTCGCGACCGAGGTCTCGTACACCCCGAGACGCGCACCCGCCCGGCGGTCCACGTAGCTCTCCTCGGGACCTTCGCCGTACCAGCGCCAACGGTCGAGCGCGTGGGCGGTGGTGATGAGCGTGCCGAACTCGGGCAGGTCGGGGGTGGTTCCGTCGAGTCGCATCGTCTGGAACACCTCGACGCGACCGGAGGTGTCGACCCGGTACGCGAGTTCGCAGATCGCCGTCACCCCGGGCAGGCGGTAGCGGTAGGCGGCCGTGATCGCGCCGTCGTCGCCGACCGTCACGACGGGGTCCCGGGATTCGGGGAGCCCCCGCAGGTAGCGGCTCGCGATGAGCCACGCGCCGTCTTCACCCGGCCCGCCCCATCCGCGTTCGTTCGCTGTCGGGGCGTGCCAGAAGTTCGGCCGCACGATGTCGCCCAGCAGCTCACGCCCGCCGTCGATGCTGTCACCGAAACGGTACGAGCTGAGGCCGCCGTGCAGCCGCGAGAACAGGATGTGGAAGCGCTCGCCGTGCACACCGGTGTTGTGGATGCCGTGCACGAGCCGCAGGGGCGCGGCCGAGACCAGCGCGGGCGGCGCCCAAGATCCGAAGACCCCCTGCCCCCACGCCACCTCGTGGCCGGCGTCCGCCCATGCGGTGGCGTCGCGCAGCAGGAACGAGACCTGCACCGCGTACTCGCCCGGCTCCGACGGGATCGCGAACGGCAGCGCGTACCGCGCCTTCTCGCCCGGCGCGACATCCGTCTCGACGGTGGCCGCCTCGAGCACCTCGCCCTCGCGGGCCAGCGTCACCCGGCACTCGTACGCCGACGATCGGGTGGCGAGCAGGCGGCTCTCGACGGTGAACCCGTCCGCCACCACGGTCACGTTCAGCCCCTGGTAGAGCTTCGTCACCTCCTGCGCCTTCGGCGTCGGGCTGTGGTCGGCGAAGAAGATGCCGTTGCCGCAGAAGTCCGCGTCGTGCGGTGCCTCACCGGTGTCGCCGCCGTAGCCGAAGTAGTGCCGGCCGTGCACGTCGACGAGAGCGATCGCCTGGTCGGCGAAGTCCCAGATGAAGCCGCCCTGGAAGCGCGGCTCACGGTACGCCAGGTCGAGGTACTCGCCGACACCGCCGAACGAGTTGCCCATGGCGTGGGCGTACTCGCACAGGATCATCGGCTTGCCGGGATGCTCGGCCAGGTACGACTCGATCTTCGCGGCGGGCGTGTACATGCGGCTCAGCACGTCGGTCGTGTCGGGGTACCGCGGGTCCCAGTCGACGCCCTCGTAGTGCACGGGGCGGGTGTCGTTCGCACGGAACCAGTCGGCGACGTCGCGGATGTTGGTGCCGCCGTACGACTCGTTGCCGCACGACCAGATCACGACGCTGGGGTGGTTCTTGTCCCGCTCGAGCATGCTCGCGGCGCGGTCCAACAGCGCCGGCGACCATTCGGCACGGTCGCCCGGCGTCGCCTCCTCGTCTTCACCGCCGAGGTAGCGGATGCGGTCCCACAGCCCGTGCGTCTCGAGGTTCATCTCGTCGATCACGAAGAAGCCGTACCGGTCGGCGAGCTCGTAGAAGAACGAGTTGTTCGGGTAGTGGCTGGTGCGGATGGCGTTCACGTTGATGCGCTTGAGCGCCTGCATGTCGGCCTCGGTCTGCTCCCGCGTCATGACGCGGCCCTGCAGCCCGAACTCGTGGCGGTTGACGCCGTTGAAGACGATGCGCCGGCCATTGAGCTTCATGAGGCCGTCTTCGATGGCGAAGCGGCGGATGCCGACGGGCTGCGGGATCACCTCGGTGACCACCCCGGCGGCGTCATGCACCTCGAGCACGAGCGTGTACAGCTCCGGCGATTCGGGGCTCCACAGGCGCGGCCCGTCGACCCGGATGGCGAGGGTGCCGTCGGGCTGCGCGGCCAGTTCGCCCACCCCGTCGAGGCGCGCGGTCACGAGGCCGCCGCCGGCGAGCGCGACCGCGAGGCGCACCTCCGCCGACGACAGGTCGGCGGAGAGGTCGACGCTCACCCGCAGGTCCTCGACGTGGGCCCGCGGACGCCGCCGCAGCACCACATCCCGGAACAGGCCCGAGAAGCGGTACATGTCCTGGTCTTCCAGCCACGACCCGCTGCTCCACTTGATCACCTGCGCCGCGATCCGGTTCTCGCCCGGGACGAGCGCGTCGGTCACGTCGAACTCCGACGGCGTGAAGCTGTCGGTGGCGTAGCCCACATAGGTGCCGTTGCACCACACCGCGATGGCACTCTCGGCACCCTCGAACACGATCGACACCCGCTCGCCCGCCTCCAACGGGCGGTCGAGTTCGAACCCGCGCACATACGTCGCGACCGGGTTGAAGAGGGTCGGGATCTCCCCCGGCTCCACCTGCTCCTGGCCGTCCCACGGGTACTGCACGTTCACGTACTGCGCGCGGTCGTAGCCCTGCAGCTGGATGTGCGCCGGCACCGGGATGTCATCCCAGCCGCTTGCGTCGAAGTCGGCCGCCTCGAACCCCTCCACCGTGTCGGCGGGGCTCGGCGCGTAGTGGAACTTCCACACCCCGCTCAGCAGCTGCTCGTACCCGCTGCTCCCGGATGCCGCTTCCGCCGCATCCCGGAACCAGCGGTGGTCCGAGTGGGCCGGCGTGCGGCGGTCGGCGACGAACCGCGGGTCGGCGACCCGCGTCAGATCCAAACTCACTTGATGGCTCCCGTGATTCCTTCGGCGAACGAACGCTGCAGCAGCAGGAAGACGATGACCGTCGGCAGCGACGCCAGCAGCACGGCCAGCATCAGCACGCCATAGTCGGTCACGTATCCCGCGCTCAGGTTGACGATGAGCATCGGCATCGTCTGAACCTCGTTCTTGATGAGGATGACGCGCGGCCACAGGTAGTTGTTCCACGCGGTCATGAAGGTGATGACGCCGGCCGCGGCGAACGTGGCCCGCATCGTCGGCACGTAGATGCGCGCGAAGATCGACACCTCGTTGAGTCCGTCGACGCGGGCCGCCTCGAGGATCTCGCTGGGGAACGCGCGCGACGACTGCCGGAACAGCAGGATCAGCAGCGGCGTCGAGATCGCCGGGATGATCACCGCGAACAGCGAGTTCACGAGGCCGAGCTTCGCGAACACCTGGAACAGGGGGATCATCGTCGCGGCGAACGGGATCATGATCGCGAGCAGCAGGACGCCCATCATGATGTCCTTGCCGCGCGAGTGATACACCTCGAAGCCGTAGCCGGCGATCGAGCACACGATCAGCGCCAGCACGGTGGTGCCCGCCGCGATCAGGAACGAGCTGAGCATCGCCGCGCCCACATCCTGCTGCGAGAACAGCTTGCCGATGTTGTTCAGCAGCTCGCCGCCGGGCAGCAGCTTCGACGCCAGCACGTCCTGGCTGGTGTTCGTGGCCGACACCGCCATGAAGTACAGGGGCAGGAGCGAGAAGATCGTGAAGATCCCGAGGAACAGGTAGCCGGGCACATCCCGGAGGCGCCTAATCACGCTTGTCACCGACCTTCAGCTGAATGAACGCGAGAATCGCGACGAGGATGAGGATCACGTAGGCGAGAGCCGCCCCGTATCCGAAGTTGGGGTTGCGCTGGAACGAGACCTCGTAGAGGTAGTGCGACATCGACATGGTCCCGTAGGCGGGTCCGCCTCGGGTCAGCGCCCACGACTCGTCGAACAGCTGCAGGGTGCCGTTGGTCGACATGATCGCGGTGAGCAGGATGATGGGGCGCAGCTGCGGCACCGTCACCCGCCAGAACACCTGGAAGCCGTTCGCGCCGTCCATGCGGGCCGCCTCGATCGTGGAGCGGTCGATGTTCTGCAGGCCGGCGAGGAAGAAGATCATGTTGAAGCCGGTCCAGCGCCACAGCAGGCCCAGGATGAGCACCGCCTTCGCGGTGGTGGGGTCGCCGAGCCAGTTGACGGGCGCGACACCGAAGTTCGCGAGGAAGTCGTTCACGAACCCATCGTTGGCGAACATGGTGCGGAAGACGAGCGAGTAGGCGACGAGCGAGACCGCCGCCGGCAGGAAGATCGCGGTGCGCCAGAAGGCCTTCCACTTGAGGCGCGGGTTGTTGAGCACGTTCGCCAGGATCAGCGCCATCATCAGCATGATGGGCACCTGGATGATCAGGTAGATGAAGGTGTTGCCGAGCGTCTGCTTGAAGATCTCGTCACCCATCAGGCGCGAGTAGTTGTACCAGAGCGGGTCGGCCCAGTCGAGGCGGGTGCCGCGGCCGGTCTGCAGCGACAGGAAGAACGCCTGGATCATCGGCACGAAGCTCACCAGCAGGATGAGGATCGCGGCCGGCAGCAGGAACGCCCAGCCGGTCAGGTTGTGGCGTCGGTCGGTGCCGAGCCATTTGCGGTCGTCGCGCCGGGGGTTCTTCCGCCCGCGCTCGCCGCTCGCCTTCTCGGGCGTCGCGGTCAGTGCAGTCACTCTCGCACCTCAGTCCTCATCGTCTGTGTGGGGTGTGTGTCGTGGGTGGGGCATGACGCGGG
>JAEWJX010000076.1 GCA_023386365.1 Actinomycetes bacterium
CTCAGGCGCTGCGCCGCGGCGATGTCGCCGGTGCGGCTGCCGCCGTCCCCGGCGTCGCCGCGGGTGCCGCCGCTCTCGCCGCCGCGACCTCCGCGACGCGGGTGCTCCCCACGAGCGACCTCGACACCGACACCGCGGCCACCGCCGAGGTGCGCCGCCGCAGCCCCTGGATGTGGCCGCTCATCGCGATCGTGTCGCTGCTCGCGGTGGCTCTGATCGCGATCATCATCGTGTTCGCGGTGCAGCCGACGGATCCCGACGACAAGCCCACGACTCCGCCGCCGACGACACCGTCCGCTCCGCCCACCACCCCGTCGGCGCCGCCGACGCAGTCGACGGTGAACATCAACCGCAGCGACTACGTGGGTCTCCCGCGCGACGAGGCCATCCAGAAGCTCACCGACAGCGGCGGCGACTTCGAGATCGCCACCGCCGCCGGCTCTGCGGCGCCGTCGCCCGACAAGGTGAACACGGTGCAGGAGATCAGCCCCACCGGCAACGTGCGCAAGGGCCAGACGGTCACGCTCACCATCTACGGCGACTTCCCCGCGCCGCCTCCGCCGGCCACCCCGACCGGGCCTGGTTCGGGCGAGGTCGGCGAGGTCGTCACCGTGAACTTCACCGAGTACTCGGGATGCCCGGCGGGCTACGCCCGCAGCGGCTACCGGTTCACGATCGGCAACGGCACCGCCGCGTCGACGGAATTGGATGCGGCGGCCACCTCGATCGACATCACCCTGGGAGCTGAGGGCACCACGACGGTGTCGTTCGTCGCCACCTGTGCGGGCGGGATCACCTCCCAGCCGTCGGGGACGCTGAACATCACCGTTACGGCGCCGTGACCTTCCTCATCCCCCCGGCTGATACCCGGGAATGGGTCGCCGACTAGACTGACCGGGTGAGTGATGGGGTGACCGAGGGCGTCCGGACGCTTGCCGGTCGCTACGAGATCGGCGAGCTGCTGGGCCGTGGAGGCATGGCCGAGGTGCACGATGGCCTCGACACGCGCCTCAACCGTCGCGTCGCCATCAAGTTGCTGCGCCCGTCGCTCGCCACCGATCCCGCCTTCCGCACCCGCTTCCGTCAGGAGGCGCAGGCCGCCGCACGCATGGCGCACCCCACGATCGTGCGCGTCTTCGACGCCGGCGAAGAGACGGTGCGCGGCGTCGACGGCCACGAGGTGCAGCTGCCCTTCATCGTCATGGAGCGCATCGAGGGCAAGCTCCTCTCCGACCTGATCGCCACCGGCCCCGTCGACGCGGGCGAGGCGGCGCGCATCGTCACCGGCATCCTCACCGCGCTCGAGTACTCACACCGTGCAGGTGTGGTGCACCGCGACATCAAGCCCGGCAACGTGATGATCACGCGCAACGGCCAGATCAAGGTGATGGATTTCGGTATCGCCCGCGCCATCTCCGAGTCGTCGGCGAACGTCGCCCAGACGAGCGCGGTGCTCGGCACCGCCAGCTACTTCTCGCCCGAGCAGGCCCGCGGCGAGAGCGTCGATGCGCGCACCGACCTGTACTCGACGGGCGTTGTGCTCTACGAGCTGCTCACCGGCCGCACCCCGTTCCGCGGCGACAGCCCGGTCGCGGTCGCGTACCAGCACGTCAGTGAACTGCCGACGCCGCCGAACGCCGTCAACCCGGCCGTCTCGCCCGCGATGAGTGCGGTCGTCATGCACGCCCTCGCGAAGGACCGCTTCGAGCGGTTCCAAAGCGCCGCCGAGTTCAAGGCGGATCTCGAGGTCGCGGTCGGCGGCAAGGTTCCGGATCGCGCACCCGGCGGCGAGGACTTCAACGCCACCCTCTTCGGTGTGAACCCCAACTCGTCCGCCGCCTCCGAGGCCACGCTGCGCCGACTCGCGAACGACGAGAACCGGCCGGTGCGCACGCAGAGCCGGCCGCCCGTGGCCTGGATCTGGGGCGGCATCGCCCTCATGATCGTGATCATCGTCGCCGCGATGGTGTGGGTGTTCAACCTGGCGCCGTCGCAACTCGTCGGCTCGGGCACGTCGATCACGGTTCCGGATGTGTCGGGCGAGCCCGCGGAATCCGGTTTGCAGGAGCTCACCGACTTGGGGCTGCGCCCCACCCAGGTCGACAACCCCGACGACGAGGTCCCCGCAGGCATCATCATCTCGACCAGCATCGACCCGGGAACGAAGGTCGGTCCGGGTGAGTCGATCGACGTCTACGTGTCGACCGGCAAACCCGCCGTCACGCTTCCATCGCTCCTCAACAAGACCGAGGCTGAGGCGATCGCCGCGATCGAGGCCGCCGGCCTGAAGTACGGGGCCAGCACGCAGACGAATTCGCCGAACATCGCGGCGGGCCTGGTGATGTTCGCCACCGTCGACGACAACACCACTCAGCTGACGACGCAGACCTCGGTTCCGGCCGACAGCGTCATCAACCTGACGGTGTCGAACGGTCTCGTGTCGATCCCGGATGTGAAGGGTCAGCCGATCACGTCGGCGCAGGCCACGCTTCAGGGGCTGCAGTTGATCGTGAAGCTGTCGCCGGACCGCGGGTGCAGCGGCCAGAACGTGACGTCGCAGTCGATCGTCGGCGAGGCCCCGCAGAAGTCGACGGTCACGCTCGTCTACTGCAACGGCTGAGTCTCAGCCGAGTTTGACGAGCGGGCTCAGGTCGACCGCGCGCTCGGCCGCCTCGGGGAGTCCGGTGGTGGCGAGCCAGTTGCCCAGCATCCGGTAGCCGCCTTCGGTGAGCACAGACTCGGGGTGGAACTGCACGCCGTACACGGGTGCCTCGCGGTGGCGGAGGCCCATGATGACGCCGCCTTCGGTGCGGGCGGTCACCTCGAGCTCGTCGGGCACGGTGCCGTCGACGACGGCGAGCGAGTGGTAGCGGGTGGCACGGAAGGGCTGCGGTACTCCGGTGTAGAAGGCGGAGTCGTCGTGTTCGATGAGCGACGTCTTGCCGTGCATGAGTTCTTCGGCGTGGGTGACGGTGGCGCCGAGCGCTTCGGCGATCGCCTGGTGGCCGAGGCACACGCCGAGCAGCGGTGAACCTGCGGCCAGTGCGGCGTGCACGATCGGGATCGAGACGCCGGCGTCCGCGGGGGTGCCGGGGCCGGGCGACAGCAGCACCGCGTCGTACTCGGCGATCCGGTCGGCGGAGGCGGATGCGGCGAACGCGTCGTTCCTCACGACGTCCGTCTCTGCGCCCAGCTGCAGCAGGTAGCCGTTGAGCGTGTAGACGAAGCTGTCGTAGTTGTCGACGACGAGTACGCGGGTCATTCCACCGTCACTTCCTGACCGCTGATGAACTGGTCAACCCAGGGGAACACCCAGAATACGAGGGCCGCGGCGACCGCGGCGACCAGCACGACCAGGATCAGCACCCGCACCCACCAGGGTCCGGGGAGGGCGCGCCACAGAGCTGCGTACATCAGGCCTTCGCACTCACGGTCGGGGCGATCTCGTCGGGAGCGCCGAAGTTGGGGGCCGCGGGGTCGCGCGGGTAGAAGCGGTCGTACACGCCGTACGCGATGATGCGTTCCGAGGACGTGTGCTCAGGGTTGCAGCTGGTGAGCGTGATGTAGCGCTCGGCGGGCACGGCGGCCGGGTCCTGCGGGACCGGGTCGAGTACGCCGACTCCGGTGGGCCGCACGTATTCGAGGTTGCGGAAGCTGTACTCGTACCAGCCCGCGGCGGTCTCGACGTAGATGTGGTCGCCGAGTTGGAGCTCGTCGATGTAGTGCAGGGATCCGCCGTGACCCATCCGGTGTGCGGCGATGGCGAAGTTGCCGACCGCTCCCGGCATCTGGGTGGTGGGGTAGTGGCCGAGGCGACCCCGGTCGAGTACCTCGGCGGTTCCGACACCTTCGGCGATGGTGCGGTAGTAGTCGGCGCCCCACCGGGGAACGATGAGCGCGCCGAACTTCTCGTCGGCCGCGGGTGCGGTCTGTACCGGCGGCGGACCCTGCTCCGGCTCGTCGGTGGGCTCAGGGGTGTCCGTGGGTTCCGGGGTGTCGGAGGGTTCGGGCGTGGCGACGGGCGTCTCGCGAACCTCTTCGTTCCACTCCTGGCTGAGTGACTGCGCTTCGGCCTTCTGCTCGTGGCCGACGATCAGTTCACTGATCCACAGCTGCCACGAGATGAAGAAGAGCACGAGGGCTCCGGCGGTGATGAGCACTTCGCCGATCACCCCGATGACGGAGATGCGACGCGTGCGGCCCCGGTTGCGGCGCTCGTCTTTGCGGCGCGCCCGTCGCTCTCCCACGGGCGCAGGGATCGACGGCGCGGTTTCGGGACCGTCGCTCATGCGCTGATTCTAGGGGGCGCTGCTGGGAGCTCCCTCGGGGGTACCCCTCTCGGCAGGTTATGATTCTCGTCATGGCCCGACCCAAAACCCGTACCAAGCCGGCCGCTCAGGAGACCGCGAAGGGCGAAGATGCCCCGAACCCGGTGTGGTTCAAGCCGGTGATGTTCGGCTTCATGCTCCTCGGCCTTGCGTGGATCATCGTCTTCTACGTCAGCCAGAACTCGCTGCCGATCCAGTCGCTCGGCGCGGGGAACATCCTCGTCGGCTTCGGCATCATGTTCATCGGCTTCCTCATGACCACCCGTTGGCGCTGATCTCGACGCGAGTTACACGCGTGTGATTCTGTCCACACTGTGGACGGAGATGTGGACAACGTCGTCGCTCTCCGCGCAGACAGGTGGGATCAGAACGCGCTGACGTTCACCAACACCGCGATGGTCGCCATCGCCGCGACGGCCCCGCCGATGATCAGGTACGGAGTCGAGGGCTTCGATCGAGCCCGCTCCGCGTAGAACTGCATTAGGTAGGTGGCGCCAGCTCCGGCGAGCAGGCCGCCGAGGATCAGCGGCAGCGTCGAACCGCCGAGTGCGATGTTGATCGCCAGGTTGAGTGCCAGAATCACGAGCACCTGGGTGCGCGCCGGCGGGTACGACCACATGAGAACGGCGTAGGCGCCGAAGAATCCGAACAGTCCCGCGCCGAGTCCGAGCGCTGCCCCGCCGAAGATGAGCTGCGCGGACGCGCCGAAGATCGATGCGGCGAAGAACACCACCAGGAACCGGGTGCGACCGAGGCTGCGCTCGACCGACGGCGCGAACAGCAGCCAGAAGAAGATGCTGATACCGAAGAGCAGGATGCCGCCGAGGCTGGCGGCTGCTCCGTAGACGAACGGGAATGTGCCGAATCGCCACAGCTGCCAGGCCGTCTCCGGGAATGCGGCCAGATAGAACGCCGGGACGTTGTTCGTGAACAGGCCGACCAGCCACAGCACGATCGCGATACCCGCGAAGATCCAGCTGAGCGGCGGGGCTTCTCCCCCGGGACGCAACAGCGAGGAGACCCGACCCGCGAATCCGGTCCGTTCGCGGGAGGTGGTCTGCTTGCGCGCCGCGGCGCGCTGCTTCACCGGCTTGGTGTTCGCTGGCGTCCACTGAACCGAACCGCCCGCTTCGCGGACGCACTCCGGGCACTGCACACCGACCGGTGCCAGCACCTGGCATTCCGGGCAGATGGTGCGCCCGCACCGCTGACACAGGATCCAGCTCTGCCGGTCGGGGTGCCGGTAGCAGACAGACGGGTCCTCGTCGAGGTGCTCGCCGAAGCGGGGTGAGCTCACAGGGTCTCGACGTCGATGCCGGTGATCACGACATCCTCGAGCGGCTTGTCGCCCCGACCGGTGGGGACGGCCTCGATGGCGTCGACGACGCGCTTCGAGTCTTCGTCGGCGACCTCACCGAAGATGGTGTGCTTGCCGTTGAGCCAGGTGGTGGGAACGGTGGTGATGAAGAACTGCGAGCCATTCGTGCCTCGGCCGAACTGGAGGCCGGCGTTCGCCATGGCCAGCAGGTAGGGGGTGTTGAACGACAGCTCGGGGTGGATCTCGTCGTCGAACTGGTAGCCGGGGCCACCCACACCCTGGCCGAGCGGGTCGCCGCCCTGCAGCATGAAGTCCTTGATGATGCGGTGGAAGATGACACCGTCGTAGAGGGGCGTGGTCGACACCTCTCCGGTGCCGGGGTGCTTCCACTCCTTCGTACCGGTCGCGAGGCCGACGAAGTTGTCGACGGTGACGGGTGCGTGGTTGCCGAACAGGTTGACCTTGATGTCACCGAGAGTGGTGTGGATGGTCGCGACAGCGGTAGGAAGTGCCATTCGGCCATTGTTTCACAAGGGGGCCGTGGCAGGATGGGAGGACGCCGAGCCACAACCGGAGGTCTTCATGACACTGTCTCGCACGCGTCAAAAAGAGCTGAAGAAGCTCAAGCGGTCGGCGAACGATCTATGGGAGCAGCAGCGCGACGCGCTCTACCAGGCCAACCAGGTGCTGCGTGAAGCCACCCGCCAGGCCAACGCGCTCGCCCGTGAAGAGGTCGCCCCGCGTGCTGCCGGTGTCTACACCGATCACGTCCAGCCTGCGGTCGCGACCGGTATCGCCGGTGCCCGTTCCGCGGGTTCCGCGGTGAAGGAGCGCGTGGTCGGCGACGTCCTTCCGGCGCTCTCCGGGGCTGTCGGTTCGGCGATCGCGGTGATCGACGCCGTGCGTGACCCGCGGGTGCGTGAGGTCGTCCGTTCGGCCGCAACCTCGGGCAGCCGCGTCGTCAAGATCGCACCGGCCCCGCGTCGCGGTCTCGGCCCGGGCGGATTCATCCTGATCGGCCTCGGTGTGGTCGCCGTCGCCGGCGTCGCATATGCCGCCTGGCAGACGCTGCGCGCCGACGAAGACCTGTGGATCGAAGACCTGGCCGACGTCGGGGCGATCGACGTGGGCGAGGACGACGAAGACGAGTTCTAGAACTCTGCCGCCGCGATCAGTGCCCGCGTGAAGCGGCGCACCTGAGCAAGGTCGACCCACTCGTCGACCGCGTGCAGTCCGCCTCCGGACGGACCGCAGATGACGGTCGGCGCCACCTCCTGCCAGAGGGGCGCCTCCATCCAGTAGGGCGCATCGAAGGTCGCCGCGGTGCCCAGCTCCGAACCAAGCCGCCCGGCGAGGTCGGCCGCCGGACCGTCGGCATCCAGACGCCACGCTTCGCGGCTGGCGACGAGCCGAACCTGCGCGTCGGCGTCCACGGGCAGCAGCGCGCGCACCACATCCGCCGCCGCGGATGCGGTCTCCCCGGGGATGGTGCGCACCTCGACCAGGCACTCGGCGCGGTCCGCCACGACGAACGGAGAGTCTCCGCCGCGCACCCGGGTGACCATCAGCTCGCCGCCCGACGCGCGCACCGCATCCGCACGCCGTTCGACCTCGGCGAGGAACCGGCCGAGCGCCGCGATCGCGTCGACGCCCTGCTCCCGTTGCGAGCTGTGCGCTGCGCGACCGGTGAAGGCGACCTCGACCACGGCAAAGCCGCGCAGCGAGCGGGCGAGCGCGAGATCGGTCGGTTCGGCGATCACGCATACGTCGGGACGGATGTCGAGCTGCGGAAGGGCGGCGATCGTGGCCTCGCTCCCGCGACTCGCGTCCTCCTCGTCGGCGACCAGCGCGAGCACCGGCCGCACGCTCGATCCGGCGAGCGCCTCCGCTGCCACGACGATCGCCGCCACCCCCGCCTTCATGTCGGCGGCCCCGCGACCGTGCAGCCGGTCGCCGTCGATCCGCGTTTCGAAGGCGTGCGGCATGCCGGCGATGCCGACCGTATCGAGGTGCCCGTTGAGCAGCACCGTGCGACGGCCGCTCGGGCCGGGCGCGACGGCGATGAGGCTCGGCCGGTCGTCGGCGTCGGCAGCCTCCACGATCGTGACCGCGAATCCGGATGCGGCGAGTCGACCCCGGAGGAACTCCACGATCGCGCGTTCACCGGCGGCACCCGGCACGAGCGACGGGTTGACGCTGTCGATCGCCACCAGCTCCGCGGCGAGCGCGACCGCCGCATCCCCCGGGTCGACCATGCGACGAGTCTAGGGACGCGTCTCCACGACCTCGTTCGCGGACACCGCCTCCGTGTTCCGGAGGAACAGGATCACCCAGCTGAAGATCAGCACCCCGGCGACCAGTTCCACCGCGGTGAGCGTGTAGTACCCGGTGATGAAGAACACGGCGAGCACCACGATCACGCCGACGTACACGTACCCGATCAGCAGGAACACCCGCGGCAGGGCCGGGGCGAATGAGCGCAGTCCGACCACGATGATCACGTAGACGATGATCATGCCGGTGGCCGACAGGTTGTGCATCGCCAGGAAGTCGTCCACGGGGAAGATGCCCACGCACGCCAGCAGCACCCCGATGAGGGCGAGCAGGTAGCGCACGATACGACGGCCGCGTGCCTCCTTCGGTGTGGCGCCGGGCAGGAACGACGTCGCGTAGTGGGCGATCGTGGTGACCATCACACCGGCGATGATGAGGGTCAGGTTGAACGCGAGCGCCGAGATGTCGTCACTGATGCCGAGCGTGCTCAGATTCTTCTGCCACCAGAGCGGGTCGGTGGCGCTCAGCATGCTGGTGATCACACCGAGCGACAGGAACACGGCCAGGATGATCGACAACAGCATCGGAGTGAGGTTCACCGCCGAGAGGTACGTGATGAACGCGGTCAACGCGAGCGCCACCCCCGCCAACACGATCGCGGACGCCGAATAGACGACCGCACCGGGGAAGCTCTGCGCCATCACCGCGGCGAGCACCACCCAGCTGAGCAGGGCGATGATCCCGTGGGCGAGCGACAGCGCGGCCACATCGAACCAACGGAGTACGCGGTCCTTCGGGATGGGGACCCCGCTCTGCTCCGCCTCCCTCCGGCGGGCGCGGCGGCGCAGCACGCATCCGAAGATGAAGACGAGCAGCGACGTGATCGCGCCGCCGATCGCGGCGAAGTCGCCCAGCGACCCGCGGCCGGCGATCGGCACATCGCGACCCCAGAAGAAGAACAGGGCGACGAACGCGCCCACCACGAACGCGGCCGTGCCGACCAGCAGCGCGGTGGACTCCTTCGACTCCGTGTCGCCCGTCGGTCGGGTGAGGATGTGGGAGATCGGGGATGAATCGGTCACGACGGGTCCTCCTGCTCGCAGGTCAGGCGCGGGGGAGTCGGCGACTCCGAGCGCAAGCTAACTCCGCTCACCCCGTCGCCACGTCATGCCGCCTGGGTGATTTTGCGTTCAGAAGCCGACGCCCGCATCCTCCAGGTACGGCGGCAGTGGCCGGCACGCGCGACGCGCGGCGAGCTCGGTCTCGAAGTCCGAGCCGATGGGCCGGATGCGCAGATACCAGGTGAGCATCCGACTTTCGAGCATCTCGTCGATCGCCGGGGTGCGCAGCGAGACGCCATGGGCGGTGAGGCAGGGTGCCTCCCACCGCCAGAACCAGTCGCGGATGACGAGCACCTGCGCCTGGTTGGGGAACCGGTTCGACGTGTCCCGTTGGATGTGGCGTTTCGAGAGGCAGACGTTCGCCACCGCGGTGGCCACCTCGTCGACCACCGGGGCGGCGGTCTCCTCGTCGAGGTACACCAGATTGATGGTGACGACGCCTTCGCTGTTGATGGACCAACTGCTCAAGCCGTCGAGCCGGGTGTAGCCGCCGGCGTGGTCGGGCGGCGTGCAGTACTCCACGAACGAGAACACCATGTCGTACGGCACCGTCTGCGGTGGCCGCTCCGGCGCCGCCGTGCGGTCAGGTGCACCGGCAGCGGTCGCGACGGCGACGACACCGCCGATCAGAGCCAGCGATACCCCGCAGACAGCCGCGAAACGCCACCTCACTCCGATCCCTCCGTCCGCGAAAGCGCCCAGGAAATCACTGGCGAGTGTAGACCTGCGCTCGCGTGGCGAACAGAGGGGGAAAGAGAGTGGAGCCTAGGGGAATCGAACCCCTGACCTCCTGCTTGCAAAGCAGGCGCTCTACCAATTGAGCTAAGGCCCCGTACGGTGTGACAGCCTACCCTCTCAGGGGAATGCCCCGAACCGCGAGACGTTGGAGCAGGCATGGCGCGATTCGTTCAGTACCGGCAGTTCGGAGCTCCGGACGTCCTCGAGCTCGTCGACGGTGAGATTCCCCGCGCGGCCGCGGGTGAGGTGGTCGTCGAGGTGAAAGCGGTCGGGGTCAACCCGATCGACGCGAAGCTGCGCTCCGGTGCACGGGCGAGTGCGCCGCTCGACGGTCCGCGCGGGACCGGTTCGGATGCCGCCGGCGTGGTGCTCGAGGTCGGTGACGGTGTCGACGGATGGCAGCCCGGTGACGCGGTGATCGTCACCGGAGCGAAGGGGAGCTACGCCACCCACCTGGTGGTCGCCGCATCCGGCCTCACCGCGAAACCTGGCGCACTCAGCTGGGCGCAGGCCGCCGGCGTCGGCATCCCCGCCGCCACCGCGTACCAGGCGCTTCGCTCCCTGGGTGTCGAAGACGGGACGACGGTCCTCGTGCACGCCGCATCCGGCTCCGTCGGCCAGGCCGCGCTGCAGTTCGCACGCGAATGGGGTGCGAGCGTCGTGGGCACCGCCAGTGCGAAGAACCACGACCGCATCCGCCAACTCGGCGGCACCCCGGTCGCCTACGGCGACGGACTCGTCGAGCGTGTGCGGGCCGTCGCCCCCGACGGCATCGACGTCGCACTCGACGGCGCCGGCACCGACGAGGCGATCGAGGCGTCGCTCGAGCTCGTGGCCGGCCGCAGCCGCATCGGAACGATCGTGCGGGGTGCGGATGCGCCCGGCTGGGGCATCCGGGCGTGGTCGGGCGGAAGCGCCGTGCCGCTCACCGACCAGGAGAAAGCCTGGCGCGCGGAGGGTGTGCGCGTCGCCGCGGAGCTCGCGGCCGCGGGACGATTCGACGTGGAGATCGTGCGAACGCTGCCACTGGACCAGGCGGCCGAGGCTCAGCGCCTCATCGAGACCGGCGGCCTGCGTGGCAAGATCGTGCTGCTGCCGTAGAAGGAATGGATGGTGGGGCTACCAGGACTTGAACCTGGGACCTCTTCGTTATCAGCGAAGCGCTCTAACCGCCTGAGCTATAGCCCCGAATCGGCCGTATCCGTGGAACGGCCTCGCCTACAGTACCCCACGATTCGGAGTGGGGCAAAAGCGCTCAGTTGTTCTGGAACCCGACCAGGATGCCACCGGTGAAGCGGACGCTCAGGTTGTACAGCAGAGCACCGAGGGCACCGAGGATCGTTCCCGTCACCGTGTTGAGGATCGCCACGACGAACGAGAACAGCAACACCTGACCGAAACCGAAGGAGTCGGTGACGGAGAAGTTGTCGTTGCCGAGGATGTCACGCAGCAGCGCGTCGACCTGGGCGAACACGTCGGTGGAGTTCAGCACGATCCACACCAGCGCGGTGGCGACGATCAGCACGATGCCGAGGCACAGCCAGATGAGGAAGCTGAACTTCACGACCGACCAGAAGTCGATGTAGACCAGCTTCAGGCGAACCTGCTTGGAGGTGCTGCTGCGGTGCTCCTTGCGCTGGAGCTTCTCGGCAACGCTCATGCGTTCTCGTCCTTCCCCGTTTCGGGTGCCGCGGTGTCTGCCTCGGGGGCGTCGGGTTCCGCGGTTTCGTCGTCTTGGGCGGCCAGGTTGCGTTCGCTGTTTCGGGCGATCGCGATGATCCGGTCGTCGTCGGCGAGATGCGCGAACTTGACTCCCATGGTGTTTCGTCCCTTGGAGGGCACCTCGGCCACGGCAGACCTTATCACCTTGCCTGTGGCGAGAACTGCGAGCACTTCGTCGTCCTGTTCGACGATCAGCGCACCCGCCAGGTCGCCCCGGGCGTCGGTGATCTTCGCCACCAGGATGCCGAAACCGTTGCGACCCTGCACCCGGTACTGCGAGACGGCGGTGCGCTTCGCGAACCCGCCCTCGGTGACGACGAACACGAACGGACCGTCGACCGCCTCGGTCTCCTCGTCTCCCTCGGCCGGTTCGGTCTCCGATCCGCACGACACGACGGATGCGCTCAGCAGGCTGTCGCCGTCGCGGAACTTCATGCCGTGCACACCCGCCGTGGAGCGACCCATGGGTCGCAGCGAGTTGTCGTCGGCGGTGAACCGCAGCGACTGCCCGTGGCGCGAAACCAGCAGCACGTCGCTCGACTCGTCGACGAGCAGGGCCGACACGACCTCGTCACCCTCGTTGAGGTTGATGGCGATGATGCCGCCGGTGCGGTTGGTGTCGTACTCGGTGAGCGCCGTCTTCTTGATGTATCCGCCGCGGGTGGCGAGCGCCAGGTACGGAGCCACCGCGTAGTCGCGGATGTCGAGGATCTGCGCGATCTGCTCGTCGGGCTGCAGGGCGAGCAGGTTCGCGACGTGCTGACCCTTCGCATCCCGGCCGGCCTCTTGCAGTTCGTACGCCTTCGCCCGGTACACGCGACCGGTGGTGGTGAAGAACAGCAACCAGTGGTGCGTCGTGGTGACGAAGAAGTGCTCCACCACGTCGTCGGCCCGCAGTTGCGCGCCCTTCACCCCGCGGCCGCCGCGGTGCTGGCTGCGGTAGTTGTCGCTGCGGGTGCGCTTGATGTAGCCGCCGCGCGTGACGGTGACGACCATCTCCTCTTCGGGGATCAGGTCTTCGACGCTCATGTCGCCATCGAATCCGAACAGGATCTCGGTGCGCCGGTCGTCGCCGTACTTCGCGGCGATCTCGGTGAGCTCCTCGGTGATGATGGCCCGCTGGCGAACCTCGCTGAGGAGGATCTCCTTGTACTCGGCGATCTCGAGTTCGAGTGCAGCGAGACGGTCTTGGATCTTCTGTCGTTCGAGGGCAGCGAGGCGACGCAGCTGGAGCGCGAGGATCGCGTCCGCCTGGAGTTCGTCGATCTTCAGCAGCTTGATGAGGCCGGCGCGGGCCTCGTCGACGTCGGGGGAGCGGCGGATGAGCGCGATGACCTCGTCGAGTGCGTCGAGTGCCTTCACGTAACCGCGCTGGATGTGGGCGTCGGCTTCGGCCTTGTCGAGACGGAACTGCGTGCGGCGGACGATCACCTCGATCTGGTGGGTGATCCAGTTCGAGATGAAGCCGTCGATCGACAGGGTGCGCGGCACCCCATCCACGATCGCCAGCATGTTGGCGCCGAAGTTCTCCTGCAGCTGGGTGTGCTTGTACAGGTTGTTGAGCACCACCCGCGCGACGGCGTCGCGCTTCAGGATGATGACCAGACGCTGGCCGGTGCGGCCGGAGGTCTCATCCCGGATGTCGGCGATGCCCTGGAGCTTGCCCTCCTTCACCAGGTCGGCGATCTTCACCGCGAGGTTGTCGGGGTTGACCTGGTACGGCAGCTCGGTGACGACGAGGCAGGTGCGACCCTGCAGCTCTTCGACATTGACGACGGCACGCATCGTGATCGAGCCGCGGCCCGTGCGGTAGGCGTCGTGGATGCCCTTGACCCCGAGAATCTGCGCGCCGGTGGGGAAGTCCGGTCCCTTGATGCGCGCGATGAGCGCATCCAGCAGCTCCTCGCGGCTGGCATCCGGGTGCTCCAGAGCCCACAGCGCGCCCTCGGCCACCTCGCGCAGGTTGTGCGGCGGGATGTTGGTGGCCATTCCGACCGCGATGCCGACGGACCCGTTGACCAGGAGGTTCGGGAACCGCGCCGGCAGCACCGTGGGTTCCTGGGTGCGTCCGTCGTAGTTGTCCTGCATGTCGACGGTGTTCTCGTCGATGTCGCGGACCATCTCCATGGCGAGCGGCGCCATCTTGGTCTCGGTGTACCGGTGGGCGGCGGCGCCGTCGTTGCCGGGGGAGCCGAAGTTGCCCTGGCCGAGAGCCAGCGGGTAGCGCAGCGACCACGGCTGCACGAGTCGCACGAGCGCGTCGTACACGGAGCTGTCGCCGTGCGGGTGGAACTGACCCATGACGTCGCCGATGACACGGGTGCACTTCGAGAAGGCGCGGTCGGGGCGGTAGCCGCCGTCGTACATCGTGTAGATCACGCGGCGGTGCACCGGCTTCAGGCCGTCGCGCACATCCGGGAGCGCACGCCCGACGATGACGCTCATCGCGTAGTCGAGGTAGCTGCGCTGCATCTCCAGCTGCAGGTCGACCTGCTCGATGCGGTCGTGCTCGGGCACGTCCGTGTTCGTGGTGTCCGTCATCGGGGGTCCTTAGATGTCCAGGAAGCGAACGTCTTTGGCGTTCTGCTGGATGAAGTGGCGACGCGCTTCGACGTCGTCGCCCATGAGGGTGGAGAAGATGCTGTCGGCGATGGCCGCGTCGTCGAGGGTCACCTGGCGGAGCGTGCGCGACGCCGGGTTCATCGTCGTGTCCCACAGCTCCTGGTGGTTCATCTCACCGAGACCCTTGTAGCGCTGCACGCCGTTCTCCTTCTGGAGGCGGCGGCCCGCGGCGAGTCCGGCCTCCATCAGGGCGTCGCGTTCACGGTCGGAGTACACGTACTCGTGATCGGCGTTCGTCCACTTGATCCGGTAGAGCGGCGGCTGGGCGAGGTAGACGTAGCCCATCTCGATGAGCGGCCGCATGTAGCGGAACAGCAGCGTGAGCAGCAGCGTGGTGATGTGCTGACCGTCGACGTCGGCATCCGCCATCAGTACGATCTTGTGATACCTGGCCTTCTCGCCGTCGAAGTCCTCACCGATGCCGGTGCCGAACGCGGTGATCATCGCCTGGATCTCGGCGTTGCCGAGCGCGCGGTCGAGGCGTGCCTTCTCGACGTTGAGGATCTTGCCGCGCAGCGGCAGGATCGCCTGCGTCTCGGGATCGCGGCCGGTCTTGGCCGAACCGCCGGCCGAGTCACCCTCGACGAGGAAGATCTCGGAACGCGACGGGTCCTTGCTGGAGCAGTCGCTGAGCTTGCCGGGCATGCCGCCGCCCTCGAGCAGGCCCTTGCGTCGGGTCTGCTCGCGCGCCTTGCGCGCGGCGATGCGCGCGCTGGCCGCCTGGATGGACTTGCGGATCACGTCGCGGGCCAGGTTCGGGTTGCGCTCGAACCAGTCGCCGAGCTGCTCGCCGACGACCCGCTGCACGAACGACTTCGCCTCGGTGTTGCCGAGCTTCGTCTTCGTCTGGCCCTCGAACTGCGGCTCGCTGAGCTTCACCGAGATGACCGCGGTGAGACCTTCGCGAACGTCGTCACCGGAGAGGTTCTCGTCCTTCTCCTTAAGCAGACCCTTGTCGCGGGCGTACCGATTGACGAGCGTGGTGAGTGCGGCGCGGAAGCCCTCTTCGTGGGTGCCGCCCTCGTGGGTGTTGATCGTGTTGGCGTACGTGTGAACGCTTTCGGAGTAGGCGGTCGTCCACTGCATCGCGATCTCGAGCGAGATGCGCTTCTCGGCGACATCGCCTCCGCCCGAGACCTCCTCCGCCTCGAACGAGATGATCTCCGGGTGGATGACATCCGACTTCTTCGTGGAGTTGAGGTACTCCACATAGTCGGCGAGCCCGCGCTCGTAGAGGAAGACCTCGCCGCGCGGCGTTCCGTCTTCGTCGTACTCGCGCTCATCGCTGATCTGGATGCGCAGCCCCTTGTTGAGGAACGCCATCTGCTGGAACCGTGTGCGCAACGTCTCGAAGTCGAAGTCGACCGTCTCGAAGATGTCGTCGTTCGGCCAGAACGTCACCGTGGTGCCGGTGGTGTCGGATGCGGCACCCTGCGCGAGCGGGGCATCCGGAACACCGTCGTGGAATCCCATCGACCAGACATATCCCTCGCGGTGCACCTCCACCTCGAGGCGGTGCGACAGCGCGTTCACGACCGAGCTGCCGACCCCGTGCAGACCACCGGAGACCGCGTACCCGCCGCCGCCGAACTTTCCGCCCGCGTGCAGGATGGTGAGCACCACTTCGACGGTCGACTTCTTCTCGACCGGGTGGATACCCACCGGGATGCCTCGTCCGTTGTCGAAGACGCGCACCGCGCCGTCGGGGAGGATCGTGACCCGGATGTCGTCGCAGTAGCCCGCGAGTGCCTCATCGACGGCGTTGTCGACGATCTCATAGACGAGGTGGTGGAGTCCGCGCGGGCCGGTCGAACCGATGTACATACCGGGACGCTTGCGGACCGCTTCGAGACCTTCGAGAACCTGGATGGCTTCGGCGCCGTAGTTGTCGGGCGCGGGGCGCGAAGTGGGAGAATTCATGTAGCGAGAGGCTCCTGACGGTCGCGTTCCGGAGCCCGAAGATGCGGGCCTTCCGGAACCCCTCGATCTTACCTCAGGAGGGCTTCAGAAACCGGCGAAAATCGCCCTCTGAGCGGTTTTTCCACCGCGGTCGACCTCATTTGTCGTCTCAGCCGTAAGTATCGCGCGGACCCCGCCCTGGAATGGCGCGAGGACCCCGTTTCCAGGAGGGGGCGTCCGGTCCGATGAAACGCACCGTCTCGATTCCCGCAGCCGGGTGCCGGTCGGCGATGCGCGCGAGCACGACATTCCGCATGGAGCGCAGCTGCTGCGCCCACGCCGTCGAATCGCACCGGACCGTGAGAAGTCCGTCCTCCACCGACACCGGTTCCGTGTGCGAAGCGACATCGTCACCGATCAGTTCGGGCCACGCCACCAGCAGTTCCGACTTCGCCAGCGGCGACTCCCACCCCATCGACCGGGTCAGGTTCTCGAGCACGTCGTCGATACCGCGCGGATCCCTGCCGAGCCCGTACGGAACGGTCGTCTCATCGCCCTGCGCGCGGGCGCGACGACGACGCGCATCCGACGAACGCGACTCCGGGTCGCCGAACACGGCCCGCACGCGTCGGTAGACCGAGATGTGCTCCGGATCGCGGGGCGAGCTCACGATTCCGGTTCCCCGTCGAGGATGCGACCGGCGCGGATGCGAACCACGTGCGCCGCGAGCGGTTCCGGCACATCCGACTCCACCGCCGCGGTAATGAGCACCTGCTCGTAGCCTTGCACCGCATCCGCCAGGCGGCGGCGGCGCGCTTCGTCGAGTTCGGCGAACACGTCGTCGAGGATGAGCACCGGGTCTCCGGCCGGCGACTCCGCGCGCAACAGGGCGGCCGACGCGAGGCGCAGCGACAGTGCGAACGACCACGACTCCCCGTGACTGGCGTACCCGCGCGCGGGCAGACCGTTGAGTCGCAGCAGCAGGTCGTCGCGGTGAGGGCCGGAAAGAGTGAGACCGCGCTCGAGCTCGGCGCGACGGTTGCGGGCGAGGGCGTCCATGAACGCCGCGGTTGCCTCGGACGCATCGATCTCGGTTCGCACCGTGGATGCGTCGACCTCGGTTTCGTCGTCGGGACGCGCGCCGAGAATCGAGAGTTCGCTGGCGAGTTCCGCTTCATGCACCTCGCCGGCAATGGAGGCGTAGGCCGCGGCGACGAACGGGCGAAGCGACGAGACCAGGCTTCCGCGGGCCTCAATGATCTCCGAGCCGAGATCCACCAGCCGCTCGTCCCACACATCCAGCGTCGACAACCCGGAGGCTGGGATTCGGGAGGCACGGGCGGACTTGAGCAGGGTGTTGCGTTGACGCAAGACCCGCTCATAGTCGGACAGCACGCCGGCCATCCGCGGCGTGAGCTGCACCAGCAGCTGATCGAGGAACCGGCGGCGACCCGACGGCTCGCCCCGCACGATCGCCAGATCTTCGGGCGCGAAAAGCACCGCCTGTACGTTGCGCGGAAGATCGCGCGGCTTCGCCGACGCCCGATTCACCTGGGCACGGTTCGCACCCTGCCGGTTGAGTTGCAGCTCGATGAGCACCTGGCGACCGGCGTGCTGCAGCCGCGCCCGCACGATCGCCGAATCCCGTCCCTGCCGGATCAGGGCCTGATCCGTCGAGACGCGGTGCGATCCGAGCGTGGCCAGGTAGTTGATCGACTCGACCAGGTTCGTCTTGCCCTGCCCATTCGATCCGACGAAGAGGTTCGGACCGGGGGAGAGCTCGACTGACGCGGTTTCGTAATTACGGAAATCGGCCAGCTCGAGATGAGAGACGAACACGACCCGGAACTCAGGCCTTGCGGACCGCGTGCCCGCCGAACTGCTTGCGGAGAGCGGCGACGGCCTTCATCGAGGGGGAGTCCTTCTGACGCGACACGAAGCGGGCGAAGATCGACGCCGAGATCGTCGGCACGGGGACCGCGTTGTTCAGTGCCTCCTCGACGGTCCAGCGACCTTCGCCGGAATCCTCGACATAGCCTTCGATGTCGGCGAACTCCGGGTCTTCCTTGAGAGCCTTGACGAGGAGTTCGAGCAGCCAGCTGCGCACCACGGTTCCGCGCTGCCACGCCTGGAAGACGCCCGGGACGTCGTGGATCAACTCGTCCTTCGCCTCGAGGAGCTCATACCCCTCGGCCCAGGCCTGCATCAGCGCGTATTCGATGCCGTTGTGCACCATCTTCGCGTAGTGCCCCGCACCCACCTTTCCGGCGTGCACGAAACCTTCCTCGCGGGGACCCTCCGGCCGGAGGGCGTCGAACACCGGCATGGCGCGCTCGATGTCGGCCGCGTCGCCGCCGGCCATCAGTCCGTAGCCGTTTTCGGCACCCCAGATTCCGCCGGAGACGCCGCAGTCCACGTATCGGATGCCGCGCTCGGCGAGGAGTTCGGCATGCTTCGCGTCTTCGGTGAACTTGGAGTTGCCACCCTCGATCACGAGGTCGCCTTCGGACAGCACGCCGGCGAGGTCGGTGATGACGCCGGTGGTGATGGGGCCCGACGGCACCATCACCCAGACGATCCGCGGACCCGGCACCGCAGCGGCGAGTGCAGCGAGGTCAGCGACGTCCGACACCTCCGGGTTCGGGTCGTATCCGGTGACCTCGATGCCCGCCGCCCGCAGACGGGTACGCATGTTGTTGCCCATACGGCCGAGACCGACGAGTCCGATGTGCATGACTGCCTTCTTGTATTTCGCGCGCAGCGCGACGATTTCTTAACGCAGCAGCAGGTTGGGCTGCAGCAGGTATTTGTAGTTGTCGGATCCCGCGGTGTCGCGCGACGACTGGCTGGTGATCAGCACCGGACCCGGCTTGTTGGGGTTCTCGGTCTTCGTGAACGAGATGCGCACGAACTCCGAATGGACGGCACCGAGGCCGTCGAGCAGGAACGAGGGCTTCAGCGACACGACCGTGTCTTCGCCGACAAGGTGGGCGTCGATGGTCTCGGAGGCCTGAGCCTGTTCGGAACCGGCGGCTTCCAGGGTGAGGCCGTCGATGGAGAAGCTGAACCGCAGAGCAGCTTCGCGCTCGAGTACGAGGGAGACACGTCGGGTGGCCTCGATGAGTTCGGCGGTGTTGAGCACCGCGTAGTTGTCGACCGTCTCGGGGAAGAGCCGCTTCACCGGCGGGAAGTTGCCCTTGATGAGCAACGAGGTGACGGTCTTCTTGTCGGCCTTGAAGGCGATGAGCTCGCGGTCGTCACCGTGGACGATCGACACTCCGATCGTTCCGCTGTGTGCGAAGGTCTTGCCGATCTCGGCGAGCGTGCGCGCCGGCACCAGTGCGGTCGCGCCGGCGGCGGAACCCGATCCGGAATCCCAATCGATCTCGCGTACCGCCACGCGGTACCGGTCGGTGGCCACGAGCGAGAGATTGTTGTCGCCCACTTCGAGCTGCACGCCGGTGATCACCGGAGTCACATCATCGCGGGATGCGGCGACCGCCACCTGAGACACGGCCGCGGCGAACTCCTCAGCCGGGAGAACTCCGGTCTGGTCGTCGACCTGAGGAAGAGTCGGGTACTCCTCGACCGGCATGCTCAGCAGCGTGAAGCGGGCAGAGCCGCAACTGACGAGGATCTTGCCCTCCTGCGTCTCGAAGACGACGGGCGCGTTGGGGAGTCGGCTCGCGATGTCCGCAAGAAGCCGGCCGGAGACGAGGGCCGTGCCCTGCTCGTCGACCTCGGCCGCGATCTCGGTACGACTCGACACCTCGTAGTCGAACGACGAGAGCGTCAACGCTCCGTCGGTCGCATCGAGAAGAACACCGCTCAGGATCGGCTGGGTCGTGCGCTGCGGAAGAAGCTTCACGGCGAACGACACCGCCTCGCTGAAGACGTCGCGATTCACCTGAAACTTCACGCGTCACTCCTGTCTTTGACCTCGAGGATCCGCACACGGGTTGTGTCTGACGATCTTGGCACGGACTCAGGCTCTCTCGGTTATCGGCCGGCGAAGGGAAGAGAGAAAGAGTTAATCGTCTTAACGCCTGTGGGAACTGTGGACAAGTATCGTCTTCGCCGCTGACGTCGGGGAACTACACGCGTGGAAGATGTGAGTCGACTGCGGAAATCTTGTCATTCGAACCCATGAAGTCGACTCGACCGGATTTCGTTGTCCACATGCGGCCCGGCGCGTTCCACATCCCATCCGGAAGTTATCCACACCATGTTCCACAGACTGTGTAACCGTGATGGGGCGTTCTCCCAGGTTCGGGATCACGGACGGTAGCGCTGGTCCTGCTTGATCCGAGCGGTGAGCTCCGTCACCTGGTTGTAGATCGACCGGCGCTCCTTCATCAGCTCGCTGATCTTCTTATTCGCGTACATCACGGTCGTGTGGTCGCGGTTGCCGAAGAGCTGGCCGATCTTGGGAAGAGAGAGGCTCGTCAGCTCACGGCACAGATACATCGCGATCTGCCGCGCCGTCGCCACGGCCTGCGACCGCGAGGAACCATAGAGGTCGTCGACGGTGAGCTTGAAGTAGTCCGCGGTGTGATTGATGATGTCGACCGGCGAGATGACGTTGTCGTCATCGAGCGTGATGAGGTCCTTCAGAACCGTCTGCACCAAGGCGAGATCCACAGGCGTCTTGTTGAGGTTGGCGAAAGCCGTCACACGGATGAGAGTTCCCTCGAGCTCGCGGATGTTGCTCGACACTTTCGTCGCCATGTACTCGAGGATGTCCTCAGGAACCTGAAGCCGCTCGGACTGCGCCTTCTTGCGCAGGATCGCGATGCGGGTCTCCAGATCGGGGGCCTGCACATCCGTGATGAGACCCCACTCGAACCGCGACCGCATCCGGTCCTCGAATCCGGTGAGATGCTTCGGCGCCAGGTCGCTGGTGATGACGACCTGCTTGTTGTGATCGTGCAGCGTGTTGAACGTGTGGAAGAAGGCCTCCTGGGTGGAGTCCTTGCCCTGCAGGAACTGGATGTCGTCGATCAGCAGGATGTCGATCTCGCGGTAGCGCGACTGGAACACCGACGCGCGGTTGTTGGCGATCGAGTTGATGAAGTCGTTCGTGAACTCCTCCGAACTCACGTACCTGACCCGGATGCCGGGGTAGAGGCTCTCGGCGTAGTGACCGATCGCGTGGAGAAGGTGAGTCTTACCGAGTCCCGAGTCGCCGTAGATGAAGAGCGGGTTGTACGCCTTCGCCGGCGCCTCGGCCACGGCGACGGCCGCGGCGTGAGCGAAACGATTCGATCCGCCGATGACGAAGTTGTCGAAGTTGTACTTCGGGTTGAGCCGCGAGTCACTGCGACGACCGAGTTCGATCACCGGATTGACCTGCTCGATCGGGCTGGAGACCTCGAGCTGCTCATCCTGCACCGGCTGCAGCGCCGGCTGGATGTCGGGGTTCACGACGATCGCGAAGTTCACGACCTCGGTGTCGAGGTCGGCGAGAGCCTCCAACAGCGGAACCCGGATGCGCTGCTCCAGCATGCCGCGGGTGAGGTCGTTGGGCACCTCGAGGTAGATGGTCCCGGCCAGCACACCCTTCGGTTCGACCAGGTTGATGAAGCCGTGGAGCTGCGGGGTGATCCGGTCATCGGCCGCGAGACGCTCCTGGACGGACGTCCACAGTTCCGTCGTCGGGTCGTCTTGGTCGGTCATCTGGCTTCGGTCCTCAACTCGTTATTCACAGTTCTGTCCACATGTTCTGTGGCACGGAAACGCTTCTGGCGCCTGGGTTCTCGGCACTCGGAAGACTGACGACCACCTTAGTTGTGGACAGCGATCTGTGGACAACCGTCTCTCGGCGGATGTGGAGGGAGCGAAGGTATGGTGGACCACGGTTTGACCGTTCGCGGTCGAAGCCCTATTTTTAACAGGTTGTCGGCCGTTTCGGGCCGACCCCGTACTTTTCTTCCCGGTCGCCGCACACCGGGGCCAGGAGATATCACCATGAGCAAGCGAACCTTCCAGCCGAACAACCGTCGTCGCGCCAAGAAGCACGGCTTCCGTCTTCGTATGCGCACCCGCGCCGGCCGCGCCATCCTGTCCGCGCGCCGCGCCAAGGGACGCACCGAGCTCTCCGCGTAGCCGAGCGACGTGCTGGCCAGGGCGAACCGAGTGGTCATGCCCTCGGACTTCCGTGCGATCGTGCGCCGTGGGCGCCGCACCGCCTCCGCCAGCACGCTCATCTACCGCATCGAACGTGAACCGGCCGACCCGGCTCGGTTCGGTTTCATCGTCGCCAAAACGGTGGGCAATGCCGTCGAACGCAATCTGGTGCGTCGACGCATGCGCGCGGTGTGCCGATCCATCGTGGATGCGGGCGGCAGCGGATCGGACGTCGTCGTCCGTGCGCTCCCCGGTTCCGCGCAGCGCGACTGGCCGAGTCTCCAGGCCGAGATGCACGCGATCCTCGACCCCGCATTGATCCGATGAAAGCGGCCGCCACCTTCCTCTGGCTGCTGCCGAGGAACATCTGCGTCGGGATCCTGCGCGGATACCGTGCAGTGATCTCACCGCTCTACGGAGACGTCTGCCGCTACTACCCGAGCTGTTCCGCGTACACGCTCGGCGCCATCCAGCAGCACGGCGTGATCAAGGGCATCGGATTCGGCGCCTGGCGGATCCTGCGGTGCCACCCCTGGGCTCGCGGCGGGATCGACGACGTACCCGAGTCACAACGCCACCACGACCACTATCACCTCACCCGATTCGGCTTCGTGGCCGCGGGACACGGAAAGGGCTGAGCAAAGCCGCATGGACTTCTTCGGAACACTTCTCTGGCCCATCAAATGGGTCATCGAGGCGATCCTCGTCGGATGGCACTGGTTCTGGACGCAGCTGGGTCTCGACCCTGCGGCCGGTCTGACCTGGGTGCTGTCGATCGTCGGACTCGTGCTCGTGGTGCGTGCCGCCCTCATCCCGATCTTCGTCCGCCAGATCAAGAGCCAGCGCAAGATGCTCGAGGTCGCGCCGCAACTGAAGAAGATCCAGGACAAGTACCGCGGCAAGAAGGACCAGTTCTCCCGCGAGGCCATGCAGCGCGAGACGATGGCGCTCTACCAGCGCGCGGGAACCAACCCGCTCTCGTCGTGCCTGCCGCTGCTGATCCAGATGCCGATCTTCTTCGCGCTGTTCTCCGTGCTCAACGAGGCGAACAAGGGCCACGCCGGCGTCGGCCTGCTCAACCAGGAGCTCGCCACGCAGTTCGGCAACGCCTCGCTCTTCGGCATCGCTCCCCTGCACGACAGCATCCAGTCGGCCCTCGAGCAGAACCCGGTCGAGTGGGTCGTCGTGGTCATCGCCCTCGTGATGGTGGTCATCATGACCGCGTCGCAGTTCATCACCCAGCTGCAGATCATGTCGAAGAACCAGACGCCCGAGATGATGGCGAGCCCGATGTACCGCCAGCAGAAGATCCTGCTGTACATCCTCCCGCTGGTCTTCGCGTTCTCCGGCTTCGCGTTCCCCATCGGCGTGATGTTCTACTGGCTCACCTCCAACATCTGGACGATGGTTCAGCAGTTCCTCGTCATTCGGAACATGCCCACCCCGGGCTCCGAGGCGGCGCTGGCCCGCGAGGCGCGCATGGCGAAGAAGAACCGCAACAAGATCGCCGACGACGCTTCGGCGCTGGCAGAGACCATCGACGAGGAGCCGGCGAAGCCCGTCACCACGCAGCGCCAGCAGCCCGTCGGCAAGAACCGCTCCAAGAAGCAGGGGGGACCCAAGAAGTGACCGACGAGAACGTGATCGAGATCACCGAGACGGCCGAGGCCCCGAGCGAGCAGCAGCTCGTGGAAGAGGGCGACATCGCGGCCGACTACATCGAGGAACTCCTCGACCTGGCCGACATCGACGGCGACATCGACATCGATGCGCGCGCCGGCCGTGCCTACCTCTCCGTCACGGCGAACGAGGACTCCAACCTCCGACTGCTGTCGAAGCCCGACACGGTGTCTGCTCTGCAGGAGCTCACCCGCCTCGCCGTTCAGGCGAAGACCGGACGGTTCTCGCGCCTCATTCTCGACATCGGTGGATCGCGCGACGCGCGCGCCGGTGAGCTCGCCGTTCTGGTGGATCACGCCATTGCCCGCATCGAGGGTGGCGCCGCTTCGGCCGCCCTTCCGCCCATGACGAGCTACGAGCGCAAGCTGGTTCACGACGTCGTCAGCGAGCGTGGATACGTCTCGAACTCCGAGGGTGAAGGTCGCGATCGCCACACGGTGATCACCGCCAAGTAGCACGCGATGTTTCACGTGAAACATCTGGGGGAGTGATGAGCGGGTACGAGCAGGAGCCTGACGTTGCGGCCACGCTGTTCGGCGAGCAGATCGACCGCGCTCGTCAGTTCACCGCCGACCTCGCTCGGGAAGGCGAGACCCGGGGGCTCATCGGACCGCTCGAGCTTCCCCGTCTGTGGACCCGGCACATCCTGAACTCCGCGATCGTCGCCCCGGTTGTTCGCCCGGGTCGCGTCGGAGATGTCGGAACAGGTGCAGGGCTCCCTGGACTGGTGCTCGCCATCGCCCGGCCTGACGTCGAGTTCGTGCTGATCGAGCCCATGGAGCGTCGAGTCGACTGGCTACTCGAAGAGGTCGACTCTCTCGGCCTCGCGAACGTCGAAGTGATTCGTGCCCGTGCCGAAGACGTACGCCTGTCGACTCCTCTCGACCAGGTGACCGCGCGCGCCGTCTCTGCGCTGTCCAAGCTGATCCCCCTGACCGTCCCTCTGCTGCGAAGCGGGGGAGAGCTGGTCTTCATGAAGGGCGAGCGGGTCGACGGCGAGATCGAGGCGGCGGCGAAGGTGATCCGCAAGGCCCGTCTCACCGACGTGCGGGTCGAGATCCTCGGCGAGGGCTTGCTCCCCGAGACGACGCGCATCTTCCGGGCCACGCTCGCCTGACGTCGAGATGTTTCACGTGAAACATCGGCATCGAAACCGCGACCGCCTCACTCCCGGGGATCTCGATACACCGCCCTGCGGGCGGCACTCGATAAACGGAGAGAAGCGCCGCGCGGCCGCCGCGACCCCACCCGCTGGTTGAGTAGCCGCGTAGCGGCGTATCGAAATCCCTCCCCACCCCTTCCACACCGCCAGAGTCCACGGATCCGGCCTGCGTCTTCTCACCGCCCACCGCGTCACGCCACCCTCGACGGATGATCGCGATGTACATCCTCCGATGCTCCGACGGCAGCTACTACGTCGGGTCGACCCGCAACCTAGAGTCGCGGATGCTGCAGCACGCGGTGGGGGAGGGGAGCGGGTACACGAGCCGGCGGATGCCGGTCGAGCTCGTGTACGCGCACGAGTGTCTGAACGTGGGAGACGCGTACGCGCTGGAGAAGCGGGTGCAGGGCTGGTCGCGCGCGAAACGCGAGGCGCTGATACGCGGCGACGTGAAGGCGTTGCCGGGGCTGAGCCGCAAGGCGTTTCCCGGCCGTTGATCGTGCGCCCCCTCCGTTGATCGAGTGCCGCCCGGAGGGCGGTGTATCGAGATCCCGGGAGTGAGGGGGGTGGGGTTTCGATACGCCGCTGCGCGGCTACTCAACCAGCGGGCGGGGTCGCTGCGCGGCTACTCAACCAGCGGAGGGGAGTGGAGGACGAGGACGCGCTCTCACAGCACGCTCTGGTTTAGGGTGGAGAGTCGCGGCCCGACGGCCGCGATGTTTCACGTGAAACATCGAAAGGGATACGTGTCCACCCCCAACCCCTTCGACGCGTCCACGCCGCTGGCACGAGAGGTCGCCGAGATCACTCGCCGCCGGCTCGCCCTGGCCGCTGAGAGCTTTCCCCTTCCCGAGGCGACGCGCGTCTTCACCGTCGCAAACCAGAAGGGCGGCGTCGGCAAGACGACCACGGCCGTGAACCTGGCCGCCGCACTCGCGCAGGCGGGCGCCCGCGTGCTGGTCATCGACCTCGACCCGCAGGGCAACGCATCCACGGCTCTCGGGGTGGAGCACCGCTCCGAGACGCCGAGTGTCTACGACGTCATCATCAACGACGTGCCGATGTCGGAGGTCGTGCAGGCGAGCCCCGACTTCGAGACCCTCGACTGCATCCCCGCGACCATTCACCTGGCGGGTGCCGAGATCGAACTGGTGTCGATGGTCGCCCGCGAACAGCGTCTGCGGTCGGCGCTGGAGGCGTACGTCGAGCAGAGCGACACCCCACCGCACTACGTGTTCATCGACTGCCCGCCGTCGCTCGGCCTCCTCACGATCAACGCCTTCGTGGCGGCACGCGAGGTGCTCATCCCCATTCAGTGCGAGTACTACGCGCTGGAGGGTCTGTCGCAGCTGCTGAACAACATCAAGCTCATCGAACGACACCTCAACCCCGATCTCGCGGTCTCGACGATCCTGCTCACGATGTACGACTCGCGCACCAACCTCGCGCACCAGGTGGTCGACGAGGTGCGGGAGCACTTCCCGAACGAGGTGCTCGACACCCTCATCCCGCGTTCGGTGCGCATCTCTGAGGCTCCGAGCTACGGCCAGAGCGTGATCAGTTACGACCTGAACTCGCCGGGGTCGCTGTCGTATCGCGAAGCGGCCGCAGAGATCGCACGACGTGGAGTAAAGACGAAGCAGGAGGAGAGCTGATGGCAGCGCCGAAGCGCACCGGACTCGGTCGGGGGATCGGGGCCCTCATCCCCACGTCGGAGGATCACGCGGAGCGTCCCGTCGACGTCTTCTTCCCCTCCAGCGACGACCACGCCGACACCGACCTCGTCGCCGTGCCGGGTGCGCGTCTCGCCAGCCTGTCGCCCGACGACATCATCCCCAACCCGCAACAGCCGCGGCATGAGTTCCGCCAGGAGGAGCTCGAGGAGCTCATCATCTCGGTCCGCGAGTTCGGTGTCCTTCAGCCGATCGTCGTGCGCCCGCGCGCTGGCGCTGTGGCGGGTGAGCCCCAGTTCGAACTCATCATGGGCGAGCGTCGACTGCGCGCGTCGAAGGCGGCCGGACTCGCCGCCATCCCCGCGGTCGTGCGCAACACCGACGACGACGCGATGCTCCGCGACGCGCTGCTCGAGAACCTGCATCGTGCGGAACTGAACCCGCTGGAAGAGGCGTCCGCCTACAAGCAGCTGCTCGAAGACTTCGGCATCACCCAGGAGCAGCTGGCCGAACGGATCGGACGGTCGCGCCCGCAGATCACCAACACCCTGCGGCTTCTGAAGCTCCCCGAGCCGATCCAGCGCAAGGTCGCGGCCGGCGTGCTGAGCGCCGGACACGCCCGCGCCATCCTGTCGCTGCCGGACGAGCCGGGGATGACGAAGCTGGCCGACAAGATCGTCAACGAGGAGCTGTCGGTGCGCGCCGCGGAGGCGGCGGCGGGACTGGCCTCCGGGAAGGCCAGCAAGCCGGCGAAGCCGGCGGCCGGCAAACGTCAGGATCACCTCGCCGAGGTTGCGGAGCGTCTGGGCGACCGACTCGACACCCGCGTGAAGATCACCCTCGGTGCCAGCAAGGGCACCATCGTGATCGATTTCGCGACGGTCGGCGACCTGAACCGCATCCTCGCCGAACTCGGTCAGGACTCCTTCGGGTCATAAAACCCCAGGTCAGAGGCTACTTATACCTCTCGACGCGCATCTTCGGCGAGGGCGGCGTACACCCATCCGAGGTCGTGTCCGGCGGCTTCGAGAGCCTGGGGGAGAAGCGACGTCTCGGTGAGACCCGGGAGCACGTTGGCTTCCAGGAACCACGGGGTCCCAGATCTGTCGACGATCAGGTCGACACGGGAAATGTGCCGCATGCCGAGCGCGCGGTGTGCGGCCAGTGCGCTCTCCGCGGCGCGGGCGGCGACCTCGTCCGACAGCCGCGCGGGCACATAGAACCGGGTCTCGCCGGCGTTGTAACGCGCCTCGAAGCTGTAGACACCGGAGAGCGGCTCGATCTCCACGGCGGGAAGCGCGACAGGGCCGTCGCCCGTGTCGATGACCCCGACGGCGATCTCGGTGCCCCGGATGCACTGCTCCACGAGCGCGACATCACCGTAGGTGTAGGCGTCGACCATCGCGCGGGGGAGATCCTTGCGGTCCTCGACGATGGTGACGCCCTGGGCGGAGCCACCGCGGGCCGGCTTCACGACCAGCGGGACGGGTAGCTCGTCGGCGATCGCCTCGAAAACGGCATCCGCACCGAGCTCGCGGAAGGCGTCGCGGGGGAGGGTGATCGAGCGCGGGGTGGCCACACCTGCCCGCTCCACCACGACCTTTGCGGCGGGCTTGTCCCAGGCGAGGCGGGCCGCACCGGAGCGCGACCCGACGAACGGGATGCCGAGGAACTCGAGCAGGCCCCGCAGCGCGCCGTCTTCACCGCTCGCCCCGTGCAGCGCGGGCCACACGACATCCGGACGGTGATCGCGCAGGTACGACAGGAGCGTCGCATCCGGGTCGCGCAGCTCCACCTCGACGCCGTGACCGGTGAGGGCGTCCGCGACGCGGCGTCCGGAGCGCAGCGAGACGTCGCGCTCGTGCGAGATGCCGCCGGCGAGCACGACGATGTGGATCGAAGAGTCGGTCACTGTGAACCTCCGGTTCAGCCGGCGTACGGCGGCAGCACGTCGCGTTCGACCTGCTGCACGGGAAGCGGCGCCGTCTGCGAGAACTCGCCCAGCAGGGCGAGCTCGCCGTTGATGACGGTCGAGAGACGACGGATGCCTTCGCGGATGAAGTCGGGCTGCGGATAGCAGAACGACAGGCGCATGTTGCGTCGGCCGTTTCCGTCGGCGTAGAACGCGGTGCCGGGGGTGTAGGCGACGAGCTCCTTCACGGCACGGGGCAGCATCGCCTTGGAGTCGAGGTGCTCGGGCATGGTCAACCACACGTAGAAACCGCCGGTGGGGACGGTCCAGCTCATTCCGGGCAGGTGGTCGGTGAGTGCCGACAGCATCGCGTCGCGTCGCTCGCGGTACACGCCGCGGAACGTGGCGATCTGACCCTTCCAGTCGGCGGAGTCCATGTACTCAGAGATCACGATCTGCGAGAACGACGACGGCGACAGCACGGCGGCCTCGTTGGCGAGCACCAGCTTCTCGCGGATGGCGTGGGGCGCCATCGCCCATCCGACGCGCAGGCCGGGGGCGAGGGTCTTCGAGAAGGTGCCGAGGTACACGACCCCTTCGTCGTCGAGTGATCGCATCGCGGGCGGTGGCGCCTGCTCGAAATGGAGCAACCCGTACGGGTTGTCTTCGAGCACCAGAACGCCGCTGGACCGCGCGATCTCCAGGACCTCGACCCGACGCTCCCAGCTCAATGTCACCCCGGTCGGGTTCTGGAAGCTGGGGATCGTGTACAGGAACTTGATCCGCTTGCCCTGGGCCTGCACTCGCGCGATCGTCTCGCGCAGCGCCTGCGGGTTCATGCCGTCGGCGTCCATCGGAACGTGCACGATCTCCGCCTGGAACGACCGGAACACCGTGATCGCCGTCACATAGCTCGGTCCTTCGGCGATCACGACGTCACCGGGGTCCAGGAATAGCTTCGCCAGCAGTTCGAGCGCGTGCTGCGAACCCGTGGTGACCACCACGTCGTCGACGGAGCCGTGGATGCCTTCGAGCGCCATCACCTCCAGGATCTGCTCCCGCAGGTGCGGCACCCCCTGCCCGGAGCCGTACTGCAGCGCGACGGCCCCCTGTTCGGTGACGGTGCGTTCGACCGCCGTCTCGATGAGACGGGTGGGCAGAGCGGAGACGTAGGGCATGCCGCCGGCGAGCGAGACCACCTCGGGTCGGCTCGCGACGGCGAAAAGAGCTCGGACCTCGGATGCGGCCAGGCCGCTGGTGCGCTCCGCGTAGTGCGAATACCACGGGTCGAGGTTGGTGCCCTGAGTGCCAGTCATGCGGTGTCCGTTCGAATCAGTGCCTCCCAGGGTAACCGGCGAAACCACGACGGCCCCCACTCCACAGGGGAGCGGGGGCCGCCGGGTGGCGATTGGATCAGGCGAGGAACTCCGCCAGGTCGGCCTCGAGGGCCGGCTTCGGCTTCGCACCGATGACGCGCTTGACGACCTCGCCGCCCTTGAACACGTACATCGCCGGGATCGAGGTGATCCCGTACTTCATCGCGATCTCGGGGTTGTCGTCGACGTTCAGCTTCACGATGGAGAGCTTGTCGGCGTTCTCCTCGGCGATCTTGTCGAGGATCGGGGAGACGGCGCGACACGGGCCGCACCACTCGGCCCAGAAGTCGACCATGATCGGCTTGTCGGCCTCGAGGACCTCGGCCTGGAACGTGGCGTCGGTGACATCCTTCGTGGACATGTGCTTCCTTTCGTGAAGCGGATGGTGTGGGGATCTCGATACACCGACCAAGGTCGGCACTCGATCAGCGGGTCAGGGCCTCCGCGGTCTTCGCGGCGTCCTCGAGCGCGGCCAGGTAGTGCTCGGCGTCGAGCGCCGCGACCACGCCGGAGCCCGCCGCGGTGGCGGCCTGCTTGTAGGTGGGGTCGACGACGTCACCGGCCGCGAACACGCCCTTGACGCTGGTGCGCGAGCTGCGTCCCTCGACGGCGATGGTGCCTTCCGGGGCGAGCTCCAACTGCCCGTGCACGAGGTGCGTGCGGGGGTCGGCGCCGATCGCCACGAAGAGGCCCTCGATGTCGAGGGTCGTCTCGGTGCCGTCGACCGTGTTCACGATGCCGATGCCGGTGACCTTCTCGTCGCCGTAGATGTGCTTCACCTCGTTGTTCCAGATGACCTGGATCTTCGGGTCGGCGAAGGCGCGGTCCTGCATGGCCGCGGATGCGCGGAAGCTGTCGCGGCGGTGGATCAGGTACACGGTGTCGGCGAAGCGGGTGAGGAACGTGGCCTCTTCGAGCGCCGAGTCGCCGCCGCCGATGACGGCCACCTTCTTCTGGCGGAAGAACGCGCCGTCGCAGGTGGCGCACCAGGAGACGCCGTACCCGGAGAGCCGCTCCTCGTCGGGCAGGCCGAGCTTGCGGTACGCGGAACCGGTGGCGTAGATCACGGTGTGGGCCTCGTGCACGTCGCCGTTTCCGAGGGTGACGCGCTTCACGTCGCCGGTGAGTTCGAGCGAGACGACGTCGTCGTAGACGATCTCGGCGCCGAAGCGCTCCGCCTGCTGCTGCATGCGGGTCATGAGGTCGGGGCCCATGATGCCCTCGGGGAAGCCGGGGAAGTTCTCGACCTCGGTGGTCTTCATGAGTTCGCCGCCGAACTCGACCGAGCTCGCGATGACGAGGGGGGCGAGGTTGGCGCGCGCTGCGTAGATCGCGGCCGTGTATCCGGCGGGGCCGGATCCGATGATGATGACGTGACGCATCCCGGTGATTCTCCTCATCTAGGGGGTCGCGAGGTACAACACATCCTAGGCGGCGGGCATTCCTGGCCCCCGCGCGTCGGATCGGTCAGCGGCGGCCGCGGACGCGTTGCAGCAGGGGGGCGATCCCGGCGCGCAGCTCGGGGACGCGCACCGCCAGCAGCAAGGCGCCGTAGACGGCGAGCACGACCATTCCGACCACCGCGATCGAGACGAAAGCCCCGCCGCCGCTCGACACCGCGAACCCGCGCGTGAAGCCGCCGAGCAGAGCGAGGACTCCGACACCGACCGCGAGGGCGAGCACGGCGGCGGCGACGAAGATCGCCACCCGTACGAGCACCCGGCGGCCGTCGATCCCGTTGATGCGACGACGCAGCACGAGCGCGAGAACCGTCGCCTGCACGGTGCTGGCGACGGTGGTCGCGAAGGCGACACCGATGCCGATCCGGTCGCCGGGCACCCACAGAGCGACCGCGACCAGCACGAGCGTGACCGTGACGCCTTGCACGAGCTGGATGAAGAACGGCGTGCGGGTGTCGCCGAGGGCGAAGAATGCGCGCTGCAGCACGAACATCGTCGAGAACGGGATGAGTCCGATCAGGTAGGCGATCAGCACGGAACTGATGCCGACCGTCTGGGAGGGGTCGTTCTTGCCGAAGAACGCACCGAAGGGGATCGCGGCGGCAGCGATCGCGGCGCCGGCACCCGTCACGAGCAGCAGGATCGTGCGCAGCGAGCTCGACAGATCGAAGCGAAGCGCGTCGAGGTCGCCCTTGTGGGCGTGACCCGCCATCCGTGTGAAGTACGGCGTCGCGACCGAGATGGCGAGGATCGAGTGCGGCAGCATGAAGAGCAGCCAGCCGATGTTGAGCACCGCGATCGAGGGGTCGTGGGGTCCGGCGAGGCTCGCGACCTTCGTCTGCACGAGAATCGTCAGCTGCGTGATGACGATCATGCCGAAGGTCCAGCTGGCTGCCTTGCCCGCCGACGAGAGGCCCACACCGCGCCAACGGAAGTCGGGGCGGTACTTGAGCCCGGTGTGACGCCAGAACAGCAGCAGGAACAGCATCTGCACGGCGATGCCCAGGGTTGCGCCACCGCCGAGCACGGCGATCTGCTCGGGGGTCCAACTGGCGGGATCGCGGTGGGCAGGGTCCGTGCCGAACACGGCGCCGAAGATCAGCAGTGTCGAGATGAGCACCACGTTGTTGGCGACTGGCGCCCAGGTGAACGGCCCGAACACGTGCCGGGCGTTCAGCACCTCGCCGAGGATCGCGTACATCGCGTAGAAGAACACCTGCGGCAGACACCAGAAGGCGAGCGCGACGGCGAGCGCGATGCCTGCCTCGCTGAACGCGTTGTCCGACCCCTGGATCGTGTACAGCGGGATGAGCAGGGGAGCGGCGAGGGTGACCACCAGTGTGATGCCGAACACGACACTGACGGCGAGGGTCAGCAGCCGGTTGACGAACGCCTGACCGCCGTCGTCGTGGCCGGCGGCGCGGACGATCTGCGGCACCAGCACCGCGCTGGTGAGGCCGCCGGCGACGAGGGCGAAGATGTTCGACGGCAGGGTGTTCGCGAGGGCGAACGCGTTCGCGCCCGGGTTCTGCGATCCGATGGTCCAGACGAGCACGGTCGCGTTCACGAAGCCGAGCAGACGCGACACGAGGGTGCCGGAGGCGATGGTGGTGCTCGCCTTCCGGATGGCGCCGTCGTCGGCGGGCGCGGGAGCCTCAGTCACGCGGCTCCTCGGCGGCGGCCGCGCGGGCGCGTCGTCGCCGCAGGATGAGTCGCACGATGCCGGCGCCGAACACGATCAGCAGGATGGCGACGAACACCGTCGTGCCGATGCCCTCCCATTCGGCCTGCGCCGTCACCCGCACGAACGCCGAATCGATGGGAACCCCGGTGGGGCTGTGCAGGGTCGCCTGCACCATCACGTCGCCGTTCGCGACCGCCTCGACCGGCACCCGGGCGCTGCCCGTGGACTGCGGCTCGACGACCAGCTCCACATCGCCCTCGACCCGCAGAATCGGGCTCTGCGGGGTGATGCCGACCCGCACGTTGATCGCGTACGGCAACTCGTTGCTGACGGACACCCGGAAGTCGGTGTTGCGGGCGAGCAGCACGACGTCGCTGCCGCGTTCGATCTGCACCGACGACAGGATCGCGTCGGACCGTGCGTGGAACGCGTCGACTGCAACGCCCCAGCTCGTCGCATCCGCACGCCATCCGTTCCCGTACAGGGCGATGCGGTCGAGCGCGCGGGTGTCGAGCAGGGGAGCGGGGTCGACGACGACGCTCGAGAACGTCGTTTCGTTCGCCGCAGCCTCCGCAAGGGAAGTGAACACCTGCTCCCGGTCGGCGTCGGCGGCCGCTTCGGGGAGCGACGCCGGTGTCGGTTCCGTGGCGAGGATCTCGCTCAGCGTCACCGGTTGGGCGGACGGGGTGGTCTGGAGGTGGGCGAACGTCTCGACCGCGCCGCTCATCGAGTCGGCCCACCCGCGATCGAGCGTCACCACGATCCCGCGGCCAGGCGCGGCACCCAGCTGGGAGGCGAGCGTCGCGTCGAAGGAGGTCAGCGCCACCGCACGGTCGGTCTCGGAGATCGCGGCGGTTGCGTCGCGGAACTGCGCGGACAGGCGGGCGTCGGAGACGATCCCCCGGATGTCGTCGAACGCGACGAACGGCGACGACGAGCCCGCCAGCTCCGACGACACCACCACATCCGCGTAGCCGGCCGCTGCGAGCGGACCCAGGTCGCCGGATCCCACGCTCTCGTCGGCGGGCCAGGCGATCGCCGGGAGGGTGGTTGCCCACGCGAGGATCTCGTCTGTGGTGGGGAACGGCGGCGCCTGATCCGGGTCGGGCGTCGCGGAGGGAGTCGGCGTGGGCGTCTCGTTGGGCGCCGGGGTGGCGACGGGGGTGAAGTTGGCCGGGTCGAGTGCGAAACCGAACCCGCTCGGAGTGAGGGCGTCGAGCGTGCCGGTGCGGGCGGCGCTCACGAGATCGGCGTCGGCGTAGGCGAGCGTGAAGGTCTCGTTCGGCAGGGCCTCCAGGCGCACGAGCCACGCGAGGGCCGACTCCGGAGCTGCGCTGCCCAGCACCCGGATCGAGGCGATCACCATCGGATCGACCGCGAGCGTCGCCGACGACCCGGCGACGGCATCCAGCTGGCGGGTCAGGGTGCCGAACTGGCCCGTGTAGCGCGCGAGATCTTCGGCGGAAACCAGACCGGTGGTGGTGGGTGCCACGCCGATCGGCACGAGCACGGCGACCGAGAGCGGCCCCGAGCCGGGCGTGATGACCGCCGCGCTCGCCGGCCGGGTGCCGGATGCGGGGAAGTCGGGGCGGGCTGCCGCCATCGCGGGTGCCGCGACCGTCGCCGCGAGAGCCGCCGCGAGCAGCCCGGATGCCAGCGCGCGGAGTCCGCGGCGGGTCGTCAGCGGCACAGCGAGGCGCTCACGTACGACACGGCCGACATGGTGTCGAGTCTAGACTCGACGGCTATGCAACCCGTCGCGGACGCCGTCCAGCGCCTTCACGCGCTCGCGGACTCCCCCCGGATCCGCAAGCTGTCCGAGAGCTTCGCTGCGGCCGGGCACGAACTGGCCCTGGTCGGCGGTCCCGTGCGCGACGCCTTCCTCGGACGCGACTCGCACGACCTCGACTTCGCCAGCTCCGCGACCCCCGACGAGATCCTCGCGGTGATCGCACCGATCGTCGACACCCACTGGGACATCGGTCGCGCGTTCGGCACCATCGGGGCGCGGCTCGGCGACCTGACGGTCGAGATCACGACCTACCGATCCGACGTGTACGACGGCGAGACCCGCAAGCCGGTGGTGGCGTTCGGCGACAGCCTCGACGGCGACCTCCTGCGCCGCGACTTCACCGTGAACGCGATGGCGCTCCGCCTGCCCGAGAAGGTGCTCGTCGACCCGTCCGGAGGATTCGACGACCTGCTCGCGGGGCGCCTGCGCACCCCCATCGAACCGGAGGTGTCGTTCGGCGACGACCCACTGCGGATGATGCGCGGCGCCCGCTTCACCGCCCAGCTGGGGTTCCAGCTCGATGCGGCCACCACGGCGGCCATCGCCGCCCTCGCCGATCGCATCCCGATCGTCTCGGCGGAGCGGATCGGCGACGAGCTGTCGAAGATGCTGCTCACCGACGACCCGGTGGCCGGCATCCGGGTTCTCGTCGACACGGGCCTCGCCGACATCGTGCTGCCCGAGATCCCGGCACTTCGGCTCGAGATCGACGAGCACGCCCACCACAAGGACGTCTACGAGCACAGCCTCACCGCGCTGCAGCAGGCCATCGTCCTCGAACGCGCGCGGGGGCACGCACCCGACCTGGTGCTGCGGCTCGCGGTGCTGCTGCACGACATCGGCAAGCCCGCCACCCGCAAGATCGAGCCGAACGGGGCGGTCAGCTTCTACCACCACGACGTGCTCGGCGGGAAGCTCGCCAGCAAGCGCCTGCGCGAGCTGCGGTTCGACGGCGACACCATCAAGGCGGTGGCGTTGCTCATCCGCCTGCACCTTCGTTTCTTCGGCTACGCCGACACCAGCTGGACGGACGCGGCGGTGCGCCGCTACGTGCGCGACGCCGGTGACCAGCTGGAGCGGCTGCACATCCTGTCGCGTGCCGACGTCACGACCCGCAACCAGCGCAAGGCCCAGCGGCTGCAGGGCGCGTACGACCAGCTGGAGGAGCGGATCGCGACGCTGGCTGAGGAGGAGGAGCTCGCCTCCATCCGCCCCGACCTCGACGGCGAGCAGATCATGGCGATCCTCGGCATCCGACCCGGGCCGGAGGTCGGTGAGGCGTACCGCTACCTGCTCGAGGTGCGACTCGACGAGGGCCACCTCGACGCGGAGGCCGCGGAGGCCCGACTTCGGGCGTGGTGGGCTTCCCGCCCGGGCGTGTAAGATAGCCAGGTTGCCCGCACGTCCTGCGTGCGAGCAGATGCATTCAACCCTCCTGCTGCAGACATCCTGCAGCCGTTCTAGTCCGAAGGAGGTGGGTCAATGACGCATCAGTACGAGTTGATGGTGATTCTCGATCCCGAGATCGATGAGCGCACCGTCGCACCCAGCCTGGACAAGTTCCTCGGTGTCATCCGCAATGACGGTGGCAGCATCGAGAACGTCGACATCTGGGGCCGTCGCCGCCTGGCGTACGAGATCGCGAAGAAGTCCGAGGGCATCTACGCCGTCGTCAACTTCACCGCGACCAGCGAGGCAACCCTGGAGCTCGACCGCCAGCTGAAGCTCAGCGAGGCCGTCCTGCGCACCAAGGTCCTCCGCGCCGAAGAGGCCGTCGCCCGTGCCGACAAGCACGCCGAGGCCGAGGCCAAGAAGGCCGCCCGCAAGGCTGCCAAGGCTCCCGCCGAGAAGCCGGCAGCCAAGGCTGCCGCCGAGAAGGACGCCGAGTAGGCCATGGCCGGCGAGACGATCATCACGGTCGTGGGCAACCTCACGGCGGACCCCGAGCTGCGCTACACGCAGTCCGGGCTCGCGGTCGCGAACTTCACCATCGCGTCCACGCCGCGCTCGTTCGACCGTGCAACGAACGACTGGAAGGACGGCGAGGCCCTGTTCCTCCGCGCGTCCTGCTGGCGTGAGTTCGCAGAGCACGTCGCCGGCTCGCTGACGAAGGGAAGCCGCGTCATCGCGACCGGCCGCCTCAAGCAGCGCTCCTACGAAACGAAGGAGGGCGAGAAGCGCACCGCCATCGAGCTTGAGATCGACGAGATCGGTCCGAGCCTGCGGTACGCGACCGCCCAGGTCACCCGTGCATCGTCCGGGGCCGGCGGAGGGGGTGGCCGTTCGCAGGCCGCCGTCGCCGACGAGCCGTGGTCGACCTCCGGGCCGGCCGAGTCGGGTGACGTGTGGAACGCGCCCGGTTCCTACTCCGACGAGACCCCGTTCTGATCGCCCCTCGGGCTGATCGACAACAGATTCAGAAGGAATAACAGCAATGGCTGGAAAGAGCAGCGGCGGCCAGGACCGTCGCAAGCGCAACGCCAAGGGCGGCAAGAACGCCGCTCCGGCGAAGGCGGTGAAGGTTGGCGTCATCGACTACAAGGACGTCGCCACCCTCCGCAAGTTCATCTCGGAGCGTGGAAAGATCCGCGCCCGTCGCATCACCGGTGTCTCCGTGCAGGAGCAGCGCCTCATCGCCCGCGCCGTGAAGAACGCGCGCGAGATGGCGCTCCTCCCGTACGCGGGCTCGGGCCGATAGGAGACCGATATGTCGAAGCTCATCCTCACCTCCGAGGTCACCGGCCTCGGTTCGGCCGGTGACGTCGTCGAGGTCAAGAACGGCTACGCCCGTAACTACCTCATCCCGCAGGGTTTCGCCGTGGCCTGGAGCCGTGGCGGCGAGAAGCAGGTCGAGCAGATCAAGGCGGCTCGCGCCGCTCGTGAACTGGCGACCCTCGAAGACGCCCAGGCCCTCAAGGCGAAGCTCGAGGCTGCGGCCATCAAGCTGAGCGTGAAGGCCGGCCGGGAAGGCCGTCTGTTCGGTTCGGTCAAGACGGCGGATGTCGTCGCGGCCGTCGAGGCGGCCGGTCTCGGCACCCTCGACAAGCAGACCATCGAGCTCTCGGCGCCGGTCAAGTCGACCGGTCGCTACGAGGCCACCGTGCGTCTGCGTTCGGATGTCGTCGCTGCCCTGCAGCTCGACGTCGTCGCGGCCAAGTAACACCGCTTTTCACCAGTAGCGGCGTGCCCCTTCGGGGGTACGCCGCTACTGCTTTTGCGGCATATGTGTCAAGCGTTTCTCCACACACCCATTCGGGGGGTGGGCAAGGTTCAACCCCAACTCTAAACATGTTTCTACACACAGGGTGTGAATCGGGAAATCCCAGGTCAAAGTGGTCTTCGCGGCCAAACTCCGTAAGTTTTCCACCGAATACTCCACACCTTCTTCACACGGTCCTCGGCGTTTCGGGCCAACATTCCACATGCTTGTCCACAGGCTGGCTTGTAGCCCCCGGAAGGCGTGCATAGCTTTGCATCCGGCGCCCCGGGACGCGGCGCCTCCACCGCCACCTGAACGATCTCTCGGCAGCGCGGTGCGCCTGACCTCGGTGTCCGAGGCGGCACGTAGTTTCGACCTCGGAAGGAGACAGCGTGTCCATCGCCCACCTGGGTCTCGCGCCAGAGAACGAGCGTCCTCGAGAAGGCTGGCAGGGCGAACGCACGCCTCCGCACGATCTCCTCGCCGAGCAGAGTGCCATCGGCGGAATGCTGCTGAGCAAGGATGCCGTCGCGGACGTGCTCGAAACGGTTCGCGGCGTCGATTTCTACGTGCCGAAGCATGAGGTGATCTTCGACGCGATCCTCACGCTCTACTCGCACGGTGAGCCGACCGACGTCATCGCCGTCACCGACGAGCTCACCAAGTCGGGCGCGCTTCAGCGTGCGGGAGGTGCCGAGTACCTCCACACGCTCACCGGCCTGGTGCCCACCGCGGCGAACGCCGGCTACTACGCGTCGATCGTCTCCGAGAAGGCGGTGCTTCGCCGACTCGTCGAGGCGGGTACCCGCATCGTGCAGATGGGCTATGCGAGCGAGGGTGAGGTCACCGACCTCGTCAACAACGCGCAGGCCGAGATCTACGGTGTCGCCGGTGGTGTCGAGGCCGAAGACTACGTCCCGCTCGTGCAGGCGATCGAGGCCGCCACCGAGGAGATCGAGCACGCGAGCGGCCGCGACGGATCCATGGTGGGTGTGCCCACCGGGTTCGCCGAACTCGACGCCATGACCAACGGCCTTCACGGAGGCCAGCTGATCCTCATCGCCGCACGACCTGCGCTCGGAAAGTCGACGCTCGCCCTCGACTTCGCCCGCGCCGCATCCATCGGCCACGATCTGCCGTCCGTATTCTTCTCACTCGAGATGGGGCGCAGCGAGATCGCCATGCGTCTGCTCTCGGCGGAGTCGAACATCTTCCTGCAGAAGCTCCGCAAGGGTGACGTGCGCAGCGAAGACTGGACGACCCTCGCATCCACCCGCGGCCGCATCGCCGACGCTCCCCTCTACATCGACGACAGCCCCAACATGACGCTGGTCGAGATCCGCGCCAAGTGCCGCCGACTCAAACAGAAGGTGGGCCTGCGTCTCGTCGTCATCGACTACCTGCAGCTCATGACCTCGGGCAAGCGCGTCGAGTCGCGTCAGCAGGAGGTCTCGGAGTTCTCCCGAGCGCTCAAGCTTCTCGCCAAGGAACTGCAGGTTCCGGTGATCGCACTGTCGCAGCTCAACCGTGGCCCCGAGCAGCGTGTCGACAAGAAGCCGGCCCTCTCCGACCTGCGTGAGTCCGGATCGCTCGAGCAGGATGCCGACATGGTGATCCTGCTGCACCGCGAGTCGGCCTACGAGAAGGAGAGCTCCCGCCCCGGCGAGGCCGACCTCATCGTGGCGAAGCACCGCAACGGTCCGACCGGCACGGTCACGGTCGCGTTCCAGGGCGCCTTCTCGCGCTTCGCCGACATGGCGCCCGGCGTCTAGCCGGGACGGGCGGCGATCCCCGGCCCGCAATAGACTTCCGAACACGATCCGAATATGATGCAGGGATGAGCATCATGGCCAGCCGACCCACTTCGACGCGGCGGTCCTCGGACCTGAGCAAGCACTCGGCCGAGGTGTTCGCCGAGGCCGAGGACCACCCGGTGACGGTGACTCGACGCGACGGCGAGGCGCTCGTGCTGATGTCGCAGCGCGAGGCGGATGCGCGGGCGCAGCTGCTGCAGTTGGCCGCGCAATTGATCACCGTGACGCTCGATGACGAGGGCCCGCTGGAGGAGCGGATGGCGGGACTGTTTCCGTGGATGCTCGCGCTCTCGCCGGAGGGCCGAGCATCGTGCGCGCGTGCGCTCGTCGACGCCGCCCGGGCCTCGTTCTCCACTGGCCAGCCGCATTTGGCCGTCGCCGAGCTCACCTCGTGGCGCGAGACGGCGACCGCGATCGCCGCAGGGCTCGGTTCGGAACCGGTCGAGTGGCTCGATGCCGACGAGACTCTGGCGACTGATCCGATCGAGCGTCCCTGACTGTGGCGAAGGCGAGCCTGGTCACGCGACCCGCGAAGAAGTCCGAATACGAGATCCGATTCGCCACGACCGGCGCGCAGAAGGGTTGGCGCGATCTGGTCGCGACGATCCGCAACTCCACGGCCGACACATGGGACTTCCTGACGGCGACCCCGACGGCCCGGACGCCGACGAACTACCCGCTGCGCGACGAGCTCGGCGTGATCCGCCGCGAGGGACGGACGTTCGAGCGTTGGCAGCACAAGCCGACCCTCAAGGGCACCGCCCGGATCTGGTTCTACGTCGATGGCCGCACGGTCTACCTCGAGCAGGTACACACCAGCCACCCGAGCGAGACGAACTAGCGGGACGCCAACATGCCGAGCAGCCTGCGGCTTGCGAAGTTCAGCGGAAGAACGTCGGAATAACCGCGTCGATCTTCTCTTCAAGGACCTTCAGTGCCGTCGTCGGCCACCCGAAGTAGGAAGTTGTGTAGGTGAGCGCGTTGTAGAAGGCGGCAAGCGCGGCACGTGCCTCATCCTCGACGGAGCCGAGATCAATGTGGAGGTAAGCGATTCTGTGACCCTCCTCGGGGTCGTCGTGCCAACCGCGTCGCTGTCGAGCCGGGTAGAGGGTCGGATGCGTCATGTTCGAGAGGAACCCATAGATACCGGACGCAGCGTCTTGATCGATGGTGCCACCGGCGGACTCCGTGAGTGAGTACATCCACTTCACCGCGTCTTCAAGTTTCGGAAGCTGCTGACCGCGCAGGGTTCCTTCCCCGAGTGTCTGCTTACTCGCCTCGGGGAACCTCGCGAGGATCTCAGCCTTGACTCGCTGGTAGCTCTCTGCGGCGTGGAGGTAGCTCGCATGTGTCTTGCCCCGCATGCGTCCAGAGTTCTTTTTGGCCTCTTCTGCGCTCAGCAGCTCTTCCAGATAGCCGCGCGCCAACCGGTTCTCAGCCGGCTCCTCCGGATCATCTCCGAGCACCCAAAGTGCATGGGCGCAGTTCTCGATGACCGCTCGAATGAGAAGTGGTGGAGAGAACAACACCTCGCGGGTCGCGAAGAGACTGGCAAGTCCGCCGAGGTGGCCGCTCGCGGTCAGGAGGAAAGTTTGAACTATCTCCGCAACTAGTCGGTGACCAGTTTCGCCGCGGGGTTCGGCGATGAGCGGATCAGGAGACGGCAGTTCTGTTGCGTCGATGGCGGCGGGAGAACTCCGCTCGGGAACCCACTTGTAGGTGTCTGCAACTTCGTGGAAGGCGTCGCGACACTCCAGGAACAATCTCGAGAGTTCATCGAGTCGATCGCCGAACTCGGGTGTCGCAGACTGCCAATGGCTCACGAGCTCCCCTTCCCGCGTAAGCCGGAAGCTTCGCGCGCATCACGTGCCGCGAGCAGCGCCCGCCAGTCGTCGGGCACCCGCCCGACCGGGCCCGGCACCCGAGCATCCTCGGGGCGACTCGTCGGCGGCGCCAGCTCCGGACCGTCGACGAGTTGCTCGGCGACGTAGTCCCAGAACCAGTCCTCGCCAGGCTCGAAGCTCTGCACGACCGGATGGCCGGTGGCGTGGAAATGCGCGGTCGCGTGGCGACCGAGCGACGAGTCGCAGCATCCGATGTGCCCGCACTCGGCGCACCGGCGCAGGTGCACCCACCAGCCGTCGAGGTCCTCGCACTCCGTGCATCCGGTGCCCGACGGCGGCACGTTGACGTCGACACCAGAACCGGCCATGCCGCACACCCTACGCCGACGCGGTTGACCGACCCGGCATCCGGCGTCAGGATGAGCGAGGATCGTCCTCGGCCCGCTCCACCCTCCGCGGGCGTAGAGCAAGGGGAGACCGGATGACCGACGTCGAGATCACCGCACGGCCCGACGAGGGCGGCGGTCGGTCACGCGGACGCCGGCACCGGTCGATCGCCGAGAAGATCAGCGCCATGGGGCAGCAGCGCATCGGCGCGCTCATGCTCCTCGTCGCCACCGTCATCGCGATCGTGTGGGCGAACGTGGGCCTCGGCTCGTACACGTCGTTCTGGGAGACCCACCTCGAGCTCGGCGTGGGCGACCTCCACCTGGACTTCACGCTGCACGCGCTCGTCAACGACGCTCTGATGGCGGTGTTCTTCTTCACCGTCGGCCTGGAGGTGCGGCGCGAGTTCGCGATCGGCGAGCTCACGAGCTGGTCGCGCGCCATGGTGCCGGTGGTGGCTGCGGTCGTGGGGCTCGCGATCCCCGCACTGCTGTTCATCCTGATCGCGGCGCCATCCGGGCAGATGCACGCGTGGGGTGTGGTGATCTCCACCGACACCGCGTTCCTGGTGGGGGCCCTCGCATTGGTCGGGCCGCGCGTGCCCGGGCGGTTGCGGGTGTTCCTGCTGGCGCTCGCAGTGGTCGACGACATCGGCGCGCTCAGCATCATCGCGCTCGTGTACACCGAGGACTTCACCCCGCTGCCGCTGCTGATCGCCGCCGTCGGCCTCGCCGGGATCTACTTCACCCGCTACCTGAGGATGGGGCGCGGGCTCGTCTACGCGACGCTCGCGATCGTGGTGTGGCTGGCGTTCCTGGCCTCCGGGGTGCACCCCACGCTCGCGGGTGTCGCGATCGCGCTACTGGTGCCGGTGTACCGGCCCAACCGACGCGACGTGGAGCATGCGCTCGAGTTGGCGCGCACGTTCCGCCAGTCGCCCAACAGCGAGTACGCGCGCGCGGCAGCCAACAGTCTGCGCGAGTCGATCTCGATCAATGAGCGACTCCAGTCGGCCTACGCGCCGTATGTGGCATACGTGATCCTGCCGCTGTTCGCGCTCGCGAATGCGGGCGTGGTGCTGAGTCCGGAGATCCTATCGGCGGCTCTCGGGTCGGCGCTTACGTGGGGCATCGTGGCGGGCCTGGTGGTGGGCAAGTTCGTGGGCGTCTTCGGCGCGGCCGCCGTGATGAAGCTGCTCCGGGTGGGAGAGTTCGGCGCGGGTCTCACGCTCGACCGCATCGCCGGAGGCGGCGTGCTCTGCGGCATCGGGTTCACCATCTCGCTGTTCATCGTCGACCTCGCGATCGACGACCCCGCCGCCCAGAACGAGGCGCGGGTGGGGGTGCTCGCCGCATCCGTCATCGCGTTCGTCGTCGCGACGATCATCTTCCGGATCTCGGATGCGGTGCACCCCGACGAGGAGACCGGGCAGGTTCTCGCGCGGCCCGTCGACATGCGGCGCGATCATGTCTACGGCTCGGCCGACGCCCGCTACGAGGTGGTCGAGTACGGCGACTTCCAGTGCCCGTTCTGTTCGAAGGCGTCGGGGGCGATCCAGCAGGTGCGGGAGGAACTCGGCGATGACGTGCGGTACGTCTGGCGCCACGCGCCGCTCGTGCAGCAGCATCCGAACGCGCTCGCCGGAGCGGAGGCCGCGGAGGCCGCCGCCATGCAGGGCAAGTTCTGGGAGTACGAGCGCGGTCTGTTCGCCGATCAGGAGAACCAGCTGCCGTCGGACATCGTGCGGCTCGCGGCCCGACTCGACCTCGACGTGCCGAAGTTCGAACGCGACCTGCAGTCGGCGGAGGTGACCTCGCGGGTGCGCGACGACATGCTCGACGCGGAGGCGATGGGCATCGACTCGGTGCCGACCTTCTTCGTGAACGGCCGCCGGCACATCGGCCCGTACGACGCGCGCTCGCTCATCCGCGCCCTGCAGGAGACCGACGCCGAACCGACCACGATCCCGAGGAGCTGACGTGACCGATCTCGACGCCTCCGACCCGGTCATGCGACCGCACCTCACGGATGCGCAGTGGGCCCGCCTGGTCGCCCACACCGAGCCGCAGGATGTCGCCGACGGCGACTACGTCTTCCGGGCGGGGCAACGCGACTACCCGATGGTGCTCGTCGAGGAGGGCCGCCTGGAGTTGGTGCGTGACGCGCTCGCCTGGATGGGCGAGGAGGTGCTCGCGACGATGGGTGCGCGCACCTTCGCCGGCGAGCTCGGCCTGCTGAACGGCCAGAGCGCGTTCCTGTCGGCGCGGGCGTCGGGCCCGACCCGGGTGCGGGTGCTCGATCGCGCCGAACTGCGACGCATCATGAACGAGGACGACGAGCTGTGCGACCTCATCCTGCACGCGCTGTGGGCGCGGCGGGAGAGTCTGCGTACGGGGTCGGCCGCGATGACCCTCAAGTTCGTGGGCACCGACTCGTCGGGCGACTTCCTGGCGCTGCGTCGCTTCGCGGAGCGTCTCGACCTCGTGCACAAGGCCCACACGATCGACCCCGCCGACCCGGCCCCTGCACACACCTACCGGGCGGAGGATTTGCCGATCGCCTTCATCCAGGGGGAGCCGGTGCCGAACGCGACGCCCGGCAAGGTGGCCGAGCGGCTGGGGCTCGCGTATGAGGCGCAGAGCGACCAGGCGGTCGACCTGGTGGTGGTGGGCGGCGGTCCGGCGGGGCTGGCCGCGGCGATCTACGGTGCATCCGAGGGGCTCAGCACGGTGCTGCTGGATGCGGTGGCCCCGGGCGGGCAGGCGGCGGCCACGTCGCGGATCGAGAACTTCCTCGGCTTCCCCTTCGGGGTGAGCGGAGGCGACCTGATCGGGCAGGCGACCCTGCAGGCGCTCAAGTTCGGGGTGCGCGTGTACGCCCCGTGCGAGGCCGTCGACCTGCGCGAGGTCGGGGGGCTGCTGGATGTGACGCTGGCCGACGGCCGCATCATCCGGGCCCGGTCGGCGATCGTCACCTCGGGTGCCGCCTACCGTCGACTGCAGTTGGATCGCTGGACCGACTTCGAGCAGTCGGGCATCTTCTACGCGGCGACCCCGCTCGAGCTGCGGCAGGTGGCGGCGTCGCCGGTTGTGGTGGTGGGCGGCGCGAACTCGGCGGGCCAGGCGGCCCTCTATCTGGCCTCGAACGGGTGCCCGGTGCATCTGGTGGTGCGGGGCGCCGAGCTGGGGTCGGGGATGTCGTCGTACCTGGTCGACCGGCTGGGCGACGACCCGCGCATCCAGGTGCATCTGCGCTCGAACGTGGTGGGCCTGGGCGGGGAGTCGGCGCTGCGGTCGGTTGCGATCGACTCGGCGGGGGAGATCGCGGCGCGCGGGCTGTTCTGCTTCATCGGCGCGGAGCCGGCGACCCGCTGGCTGCACACGCTCGACACCGACGCCGACGGCTTCATCCGCACCGGCACCGATGTGACCGCGCTGTCGCTGGCGCGCTGGCAGTCGCTCGGGCGCGACCCGTTCCCGTTCGAGACGTCGATCCCGCGGGTGTTCGCGGCGGGGGATGTGCGCCGCGGGTCGATGAAGCGGGTGGCGGCGGCCGTCGGCGAGGGGTCGAGCGCGGTGGCGTCGGTGCACCGCGCGTTGGCGTTCTGAGCGTTACGCGCTCTCGCGCGGCACGAGGGTGGTGGGCAGCACGATCTCGCGCTGCGGTGCGCCGCCGATCACGTCGAGCAGCAGCTGCACCATGGATTCGCTGATCTGCTCCCACGGCTGACGCATGGTGGTGAGGGGCGGCTCGTGGGTGGCGGCGAGTCCCGAGTCGTCGAACCCGGCGACGGCGATGTCTTCCGGCACGCGCTTGCCCGCGCGTCGCAGGGCGTGGATGGCACCCGCCGCCATCAGGTCGGATGCCGCGAACACGGCGTCGATGTCGGGCGCGCGTTCGAGGAGGCGCGCCATCGCGACGGCTCCCGACTCCTGGCTGTAGTCGCCCTCTTCGACGAGGGCGGGGTCGAAGGCGTCGCCCAGCTCGTCGCGGAATCCGACGAGACGGTACTTGCCGCCGGGGGTGTCGTGGGGCCCCGCGATGGTGGCGATGCGGGTGTGGCCGCGGTCGAGCAGGTAGCGGGTGATGGTGCGCGCGGACCCGGTCTCGTCGACGGAGACGGTGGCGATGTCGCCCTGGTGCCCGAGCGGGATGCCGCAGCTGACGGTGGGCACGCCGGCCGCCACGAGTCGGTCGAGGAGCGGATCGGATTCGTGGGACGAGATCAGCAGCACCCCGTCGACGTGCCCGGCACGCACGAAGTGCTCGACGTTGGCGCGTTCGGCTTCGGTGCCCGCGACGAGCAGCACGAGGGTCATGTTGCGCTGGGTGAGCGCTTCGGCGGCGCCGCGCAGCAGGAGCGCGAAGGTGGGGTCGTCGAAGAGCAGGTGCTGCGGCTCGGTGAGCAGGAACGCGAGCGAGCCGGCGCGACCGGTGGCGAGGCTGCGGGCGGCGTGGTTGGTGGTGAAGCCGGTGCTGAGGATGGCGTCTTCGACGGCGGCGCGCGCATCCGGAGAGACCCAGTGCCCCCCGTTGATGACGCGCGAGACGGTCCCGCGTGAGACGCCGGCCACCGCGGCGACGTCGCGGATCGTCGGCTTGCGCCTGACGTTCGTCGTCTCTTCCACGAGGTGTGACTCTATACCCCGCACCCGCGGCCTGGGACCGGTCACAGTTGAGTAACGGATTGTGACCGGAGTCGCTTCTGCAGAAAACCCGTGCTCATACTGGGACCGGTCACAGGGACCGACCCGATGGAGTGTTGATGGATCTGACGAACGCCTGGCCCGTACCCGGGATCGCCTACGGAGGCGACTACAACCCGGAGCAGTGGCCGCGTGAGACCTGGGACGACGATGTGGCGCTCATGCGCGAAGCCGGCGTCACCCTTGTCTCGGTCGGGATCTTCTCGTGGGGTCTGCTCGAGACCGACGAGGGCGTGTTCGACTTCGCGTGGCTGGATGAGCTGCTCGACCTGCTGCACGCCAACGGCATCCGCGTCGACCTCGGCACCCCGACCGCGTCGCCGCCGGCGTGGTTCTTCGCCAAGTACCCGGAAGCCCGCGTGATCTCCCGCGACGGCACGGTCATGGGGTTCGGGTCGCGCGGCATGGTCTCGCACTCGTCGCCCGCCTACCGCGACGCGATCGTGCGTATCGCGGACGCTCTCGCCGACCGCTACGCCTCGCACCCGGCGATCGTCATGTGGCATGTGCACAACGAGTACGGCGTGCCCGTGGGGGAGGACTACTCCGAGCAGTCCGCCGCCGCCTTCCGCCTGTGGCTCCAGCAGCGCTACGGCAGCCTCGACGCGCTCAACGCCGCGTGGGGCACCGCCTTCTGGGGCCAGCGCTACGGATCGTGGGAGCACGTCGGCGTGCCCGCGGCGACCCCGACGGTCGCCAACCCGGCGCAGCGACTCGATTTCGCCCGCTTCACCGACCACCAGCTCCTCGAATGCTTCTGCGCCGAACGTGACGCCATCCGCGCCCACGCCACGCAGCCCATCACCACCAACTTCATGGCGAACCAGAGTTGGACCACCGACCTCTGGAAATGGGCGGCGGAAGTCGACATCGTCTCCGACGACTCCTACCCGTGGGCGGCCGACCCGGAGAACGAGATCGGGCTGTCGATCGCCTCCGACCTGACGCGCTCGGTGGGCGGCGGCGCCCCGTGGATCCTGATGGAGCACTCCACGTCGGCGGTCAACTGGCAGCCGCGCAACATCGCCAAGCGTCCGGGCGAGATGGCCCGCAACTCGCTCGCTCACCTCGGTCGCGGCGCCGACGCCATCCTCTTCTTCCAGTGGCGGGCCTCACGCTCGGGCGCCGAGAAGTTCCACTCGGCGATGATCCCGCACGCCGGCACCAGCTCGCGGGTCTGGCGCGAGGTGGTCGAACTGGGCGCGTCCGTCGGCAAGCTGGCCGAACTGCAGGGCTCGCGGGTGGTGGCGGATGTGGCCGTGCTGTGGGACTTCGAATCGTTCTGGGCGCAGGACCTCGAGTGGCACCCCTCGGTCGAGCTCGACCACAAGGAGCGGGTGCGGGCGTTCTACGAGCGGCTGTGGCGCGACGGCATCACCGTCGACTTCGCGCTGCCCACGCACGACCTCTCGGCCTACAAGCTGGTCGTCGCGCCGGCCCAGTACCTGCTCACCGCGGAAGGCGGCGCGAACCTCGCGCGCTACGTCGCCGGCGGCGGAACCCTGGTGGTGTCGTTCTTCTCCGGCATCGTCGACGAGCACGACGCCGTCCACGCGGGCGGATACGGCGCACCGCTCGCCGAGGCGCTCGGCGTCACCGTCGACGAGTTCCTGCCGCTGCGCGAGGGCGTCGCCACGAGCGTCACGTGGAAGGGCGGCGTACTCGCCGCCGACGCCTGGCAGGAGGACGTGCGCGTCGGCACCGCGGAGGTGCTCGGCACCTACCGCGACGGGGCGGCATCCGGTGGCGCGGCCATCACCCGCAACACCCACGGCGACGGAACCGCGTGGTACCTCAGCACGCGACTCGACGCATCCGGCCTTGAGACCGTGTTCGCCGACGTCTACGCGGATGCGGGCGTCGCGCCCGCCGGCACCCCCGACGGCGTCGAGGTGGTCACCCGCCGCGGCCCCGACCACGACTACCTCGTGGCGATCAACCACCGCGACACCGCGGCCCACCTCGCGGTGAGCGGGCACGAGCTCCTCACCGACGCGCCGGTCGACGGCGCCCTCGAACTCCCCGGCGGCGCCGTTGCCGTCGTGCGCACCCCGCGCGAGCACCTGGGAGGTACTCACTGATCCGCCCCGGGGTCGCACCGACCTCGGGCCCCACCATTCCGAAAGGGAAGAACATGCGCAGCAAGCTCATGGGACTCGGCGCCCTCGCCGCGGTCTCCGCACTCGCGCTCGCCGGCTGCACCGGCAGCTCCGAGCCGAACGAGCCCGACGCCTCGGGCGCCGAACTCGTCATCTGGACCGACGCGGAGCGCGAAGAGGCGATCACCGCGGCGGCCGAGCAGTTCGAGGAGGAGACGGGAGCGACCGTCACCCTCGTGCAGAAGAACTTCGAAGACCTCCGCGCGGACTTCATCGCGCAGGTCCCCACCGGCGAGGGCCCCGACATCACGGTCGGCGCGCACGACTGGCTGGGTGCGCTGGTCACCGCCGGTGTCGTCGACACGATCGACCTCGGCGACAAGGCGTCCGAGTTCGAGCCCGTCGCGCTGGAGGCGATGACCTACGACGGACAGCTCTACGCGCTGCCGTACTCGCTCGAGACGATCGCGCTCGTGCAGAACACGGCGCTCGTCGGCACCGAGGCACCCGCCACCTGGGACGACATGATCGCCAAGGGCACCGCCGCCGGCACCGAGCGTCCGTTCGTCATCAACACCAACGGTGAGACCGGCGACGGCTACACCATGTACGGATTCCAGACCTCGTTCGGGGCGCCGGTCTTCGTGCAGGACGACACCGGCTCGTACACGAGCGAGGTCGGGATGGGTGGCGCCGCGGGCGAAGCCTTCGCCAGCTGGCTGGGTGCGAACGGCTCCGCCGGCACCGGCATTCTGTCGACCACCATCGACTACGACACCAACAACGAACTGTTCAACACCGGCAAGGCCCCGTACACGATCCAGGGCCCGTGGGCGATCAGCGCATTCGCGGATGTCGACGTCACGGTGAACCCGATCCCGTCGGCGGGTGGCGAGGCGGCCGCCCCGTTCGTGGGCGTGCAGGGCTTCTACCTGAGCTCGCAGTCGAAGAACGCGCTGCTCGCGCAGGAGTTCCTCGTGAACTACGTCGGCACCGAGGACGCCCAGCGTGCCCTCTATGAGGCCGACCCGCGCATCCCGGCGTGGACCTCGCTCGCCGAGGAGGTCTCGTCCGACCCGATCATCGCGGGCTTCGTCGCCTCGTCGAAGAACGGTGTCCCGATGCCGTCGATCCCCGAGATGGGTTCGGTGTGGGAGTTCTGGAACGCCGCCGAGTCGCAGATCATCAACGGCGCCGACCCGGTGTCGACCTGGAACAAGATGGTCGACGACCTGACGGCGGCCCTCGCCGGCTGACCGGCACGACCGGGGCGGGGTTCCGTGCCCCGCCCCGGTCACCCTCTCTTCCCGCACTCTGAACCCCTGGAGCGAAGATGACGGTCGACGAAGCGCAACGACGCATCCGGATCGACCCCGGAACCCCGCACGCCCGCCGCTGGCGCGGACTCGGATGGGGCTTCCTCGTAAAGCTCGCCCTCATGGCGCTCGTCAACGCCCTCGGCGTGGCGGCGATCGTCTCCGCTCTGCGGGCGGAGTCGTGGCTGATCCTCGGCGCGGTGGCCGTGCTGCTGATCGCCGCGGACGTCATCTACTTCACCCGGCGTGCGCTGCCGCTGAAGTACCTGTACCCCGGGCTCGTCTTCCTGCTGGCCTTCCAGGTGTTCACGCTCGCGTACACCGGCTACATCGCGTTCACCAACTACGGCACCGGGCACGCCGGCTCGCAGGAGCAGGCCGTCGAGGCGGCCCTCATCCAGTCGGAACGGCGCGTCGAAGGCAGCCCCACGTATCCGATGGCCGTCGTCGAGCGGATCGGCGAGCTCGGTTTCGCGATCAACGACGAGGGCACGCTTCGGGTCGGCAGCCCCAACGACCCCCTCACGGAGGCGGGTGAGCTGCCCGACTCGTCGAGCGCACCCGACGAGGTGCCCGGCTGGAACATCGTGCCGAAGGCGGAGCTGCTCACCGACCAGGCGCTGCAGGAGCAGGTCGCGGCTCTTCGCGTCCCGATCTCCGACGACCCGAACGACGGGTCGCTGCGGACCCGCGACGGCTCGACGGCCGCCGTCTACCGCTCGAGCCTCGTGTGGGACGAGCAGGCGCAGACGATCACCGACGTCGACACGGGCACCGTCTACCTCGCCGACCAGGACACCGGCCGTTTCGTCGCCGACGACGGCAGCACTCTCCCCACCGGATGGGTGGTGACCGTCGGGTTCGACAACTTCGTGCGGGCGTTCACCGACCCGCGGCTGTCGGTGCCGCTGCTGCAGGTGACCCTTTGGACCTTCGTCTTCGCGATACTCACCGTGGTCACCAGCTTCGGGCTGGGGCTGCTCTTCGCGATGATCTACAACGACCCGCGGGTGAAGGCGCGTCGCCTGCTGCGCACCCTGTTCATCCTCCCGTACGCGTTCCCGGCGTTCATGTCGGCACTGCTCTGGCGGGGGATGCTGAACGCCGAGTTCGGGATCGTGAACGACCTCTTCTTCTTCGGTGCCGACATCAACTGGCTGGGCGACCCGTGGTTGGCGCGGCTGGCGGTGCTGTGGGTGAACCTGTGGCTCAGCTTCCCGTACTGGTTCCTCGTGTGCATGGGCGCGCTGCAGGCGCTGCCCGGCGAGACGCTCGAGGCGGCGACCATCGACGGCGCCGGCAAGTGGCGCCGGTTCCGCGCGATCATCCTGCCGCTGCTGCTCATCTCGACGGCGCCGCTCGCGATCGCATCCTTCGCGTTCAACTTCAACAACTTCACGATCATCTACATGCTCACCGGGGGCGGGCCGTCGTTCGCGGGTGGCGCCGCGACGCTCGGCGCCACCGACCTGCTCATCTCGGCGATCTACAAGATCTCCGGGGTCGCGGGGGGTGCCGCCGACTACGGCCTCGCCAGCGCGCTGTCGATCATCGTCTTCATCGTCATCGGTGCCATCTCCGCGCTGGCCTTCCGCCAGACGCGCAAGCTCGAGGAGATCCAGTGATGTCCGCTACTCCCGTGGCCCAGCGCTCCCGCACGACGACCCGCCGCATCCGGTGGTGGCTCGAGGTGGGGTGGAAGTACATCCTCGCCGCACTGATCGTGTTCTACGCCGCGTTCCCGCTGGTCTACGTGCTGTCGGCGTCGCTGAACCCGCGCGGTAGCCTCTCCGGCAGCAGCACCCTGTTCGGCTCGGTCAGCCTCGACAACTTCATCGCCCTCGGCAGCACCAGCTACTGGACCTGGGTGGGCAACACCCTGCTGGTGGGTGTGGTGACCGCGGTCGGCGCGGTGCTGATGGGCGCAGCGGCCGCGTACGCGTTCTCGCGCTTCCGGTTCCGTGGTCGTCGCACGAGCCTCACCTCGCTGCTGATCATCCAGATGTTCCCGCAGACGGTCGCATTCATCGCCGTGTTCCTCATGCTCTTGGCGCTCGGCGAGGTGGTGCCGGCGCTCGGCATCAACTCGAAGATCGCGCTCATCTGCGTGTACCTCGGCGGCGCACTCGGGGCGAACACGTTCCTCATGTACGGGTTCTTCAACTCGATCCCCGTCGACCTCGACGAGTCGGCGAAGATCGACGGCGCCTCGCACGCGCAGATCTTCTGGCGCATCATCATGCCGCTGGTGACGCCGGTGCTGGCCGTGGTCGGCCTGCTCGCGTTCATCTCGGCGTTCGGCGACTTCATCCTGGCCCGCATCATCCTCACCAGTGAAGACAACTGGACCCTCGCGGTGGGCATGTACCAGTGGGTGTCGAACCAGCTCGCCTCACGCTGGGGCCTCTTCGCGGCCGGTGCGGTCATCGCCTCGATCCCCGTGCTCGTGCTCTTCCTCATGCTCCAGCGCTACATCGTCGGCGGCCTCACCCAGGGGGCCGTCAAGGGCTGACCTCGTCGGCCGGGAACCCCGACGGCGGGCGCGGCGCTCATCCCTGTGTCGTCGCGTCCGTCGTCGGTCTAGCGTGAACTCATGCGGATCGTGGTCGGGGGAGCGTCGGGCATGATCGGTCGGGGGCTCGTCGCCGAGCTGCGCGACCGAGGGGATCGGGTGGTGCGGCTCGTCCGCGGCCCGGCGACCGGGGCGGATGAGGTGAGCTGGGATCCGTCGACCGCGCACCTCGACCCGCAGGTGCTTGTTGGTGCCGACGCGGTCGTGAACCTGTCGGGTGCGTCGCTCGCGAAACTGCCGTGGACCCGCTCCTATCGGCGCGCCATCCTGTCGAGTCGCGTGACGGCGACGACCGCGATCGTCGGGGCGCTGCACGAATGCGCCCGCGGCGGCGAACCGGTGGGGGTGCTGCTGAGCGCATCGGCGGTCGGCGTCTACGGATCGCGCCCCGGCGAGACACTCACCGAGGACTCCGCGCCCGGCGGCGGCTTCCTCGCCGAGGTCGTGCGCACCTGGGAGGCGACGGCGATGACGGCGCCCGCCGAGACGCGCGTCGTGCTCGCCCGAACCGGACTGGTCGTCGGGCCGGAGGGCGCCACCGCACCGCTACGCACGCTCGCGCGTTTCGGCCTCGCCGGTCCGCTCGGCGGCGGTCGGCAGCATTGGCCGTGGGTTGCGCTCGACGACGAGGTGGCCGCACTCGTGCACCTCATCGACTCGCCGGTGGCGGGGCCGGTGAACATCGTCGGACCGGAGGCCGCCACCGCGGGCGAGGTGATCCGCGCCGTCGCCGAGCACGCACACCGGCCCTACTGGCTCCCGGCGCCCACGTTCGCCATCTCCGCCGCCCTCGGCGACGCCGGTCGGGAGCTCCTCCTCAGCGACCAGCGGATCGAGCCGGGCGTGCTCACCGGTGACGGATTCGCGTTCCTCTACCGCACCGCCGACGAGGCCGTCGCCGCGGTGCGCGGCTAAGGGAGCGACCGCCCGGCACGGAACGTAGGATGGGGGTGTGCCCGCCGAAGCTTCGCCTGCTCTCGGAGCGCCGGACAACTGGGTCGCTCCTTTCGCCCGCGCCCTCCCGGCGCTCGTCCTCGGCCTGCTCATCACGTTCAGCCAGGACCACTCCGCGATTCTCGGCCTCATCTCGTTCGGCGTCTTCGCCGTCGTCACCGCCGCGATCCTTCTCGCGTCGGCCCTCCGCGCTGACAGCGCACTCCGCGGCTCGGTGCTGCTGCAGGGCATCTTCACCGGCATCGCCGGTATCGCGGCGCTCGTGCTCCCCAGCGGGGGCATCGGCTACCTCGTCTACGTCGTGAGCGGCTGGGCGATCGTCGCCGGCGCGATCGAGACCGTCAACGGCATCCGGTTCCGCAAGACCCGCACCGCCGGCCGCGACTGGCTGTTCACCGGCGTGCTCACCCTGCTGCTCGGCCTCGCCTACCTGCTCGTTCCGCAGGAACTCTCCCAGAGTTACGGCTTCGAGGAGAAAGGCCAGGAGGTCTCGGGCGTCATCACGGCCGACATCGTGCTCGTGGGCATCCTCGGCGCGTGGGCCATCATCGTCGGCGTGCAGTTGGTGATCGCGGCGATCACCCTGCGAACCCCGCGTCCCGCCGCGACGGAGGCACCGGCATGACCGAGCCAGACCACACTCCCACCCGACGCGAGAAGATGAAGCCCGTCGAGCTGCTTGTGATGGCCGCCATCTTCGGAGTCTTCGTCGGCGCGTTCGTCTTCATGGGCACCCGCGAGTGGGGACTCTCGCTGATCATGGCGGCGGTCGCCTTCATCGCCTCGCTCGTCGTGCTCGCGACGCTGCTCATCGCCGTCGGCCCCAAGATCGACGAGCGCGTCGACCCGGTCGACCCCGACGCACCCACCGGCGCGCCCGGCTCGGTGCACCGCGACCCCAAGACGCACGGTCACTGATCTCCACCGGATGGACGTTCGCCGCCCATCCGGACATGTGGGAGTAGACACCCACCTGAAGGAGACGTCATGACCGACCACGACCCGATCGACGAACTGCTGGCGCGCAGCGCCCCCCGCACCACCACGGCCACCCCCGAACTGCGGGAAGAGCTGACGCGCATGGCGGCGGCTTCCGTCGCCGAGCGCCGCCCGTCGGGTGCGCGGCGGCCGCTCCGGGTGGCTGCCGCCGCCGGCATCGCCACCGTCGCTGTCCTCGTCGGTGCGGGAACGGCCGCCGCCACCGGGGTCATCGAGTGGGGTCCGTGGGCACAAGACCCGGATGTCGTCTACGCGTACACGCTGCCCAGCGGCGAAGCGTGCGAACTGCGGGTCACCTTCGACGACCGCACCACGGGAGGGGTGGCCCGCGCCATCGTCACGGAACTCGACCTGGCCGCCGAGATCGATGTAGCCCGCAACATCGCCATGCTGCGCGCGATGCCATCGACGGGCGGTGACGAGTTCGGCAACAGCTGGGACACCGGCTACGGCACCGAGTTCTACCCCGGAGTCGACGAGGAGTACGACACTGCGGTCGGCTTCGCCGTGTCGGAGGTCATCGGCGAGGAGTTGGACGCCCGAGGCGTGGCCGCGGCGGCACAGGACGCGACCTACGGTTCGACCTGCTCGATCGACCGGGCGAATGACCGCTGACGCCCGCGAGGCCAGGGTCACCGACGCGCTCGCCGCGAACGCCCCCGACCTGCTCGCCTATTTCGAGCGTCGGGTCGCGCATGACGACGCCGCCGACCTGCTCGCGGAGGTGATGCTCACCGTGTGGCGTCGCGTCGACGAGCTGCCGACGGATCCGGTCCGCGCGCGGATGTGGTTGTTCGTGACCGCGCGCAACGTGCTGGCGAACGCCGAACGGGGCGAGCGGAGGCGGTGGCGGCTCGCGAACCGGCTGCGGCTGATGCTGCTCGGCTCCAGCGCCGCCCCCGCCGCATCCGACCCCGGCGAGGCCGCCGAGGTGCGCGATGCGATCGCGCGGCTCTCGCCAGAGCTGGCCGAACTCATCCGCCTCGTGCACTGGGAGGGGTTCGCCCTCACGGAGGCCGCGGAGCTGATGGGCATCCCGGCCTCGACGGCCCGCGGGCGCTACCAGCGCGCCAAGCAGGAACTGCGCGAGGCGCTCGCGGTCTACGCGTCGAGGTAGTCGACCAGCTGCGACGCGAGCCCGGTGTACGACGCGGGGGTGAGCGCCACCAGGCGCGCCTTCGCGTCGTCGCCGATGTCGAGGCCCTCAATGAACGCCACCAGGTCGGCCTGGGTGGCGCGCTTGCCGCGCGTGAGGTCCTTCAGCAGCGCGTACGGGTCGGCGATCGACGAGCGACCGGCGGTCACCTCGGCGCGGATCACCGTCTGGATCGCCTCGCCGAGCACCTCCCAGTTGCCGTCGAGGTCGGCCGCGAGGGCTGCCGGGTTGACGGCGATCTCGCCGAGCCCGCGCGTCAGGTTGTCGAGCGCGAGCAGCGAGTGCCCGAGGGCGACGCCGATGTTGCGCTGGGTGGTCGAGTCGGTGAGGTCGCGCTGCAGGCGGCTCGTCACGAGCGTCGCGGCGAGCGAGTCGAGCAGGGCGCTCGACAGCTCGAGGTTCGCCTCCGCGTTCTCGAACCGGATCGGGTTGATCTTGTGCGGCATCGTCGACGAGCCGGTGGCGCCGGCCTGCGGGATCTGCGTGAGGTACCCCATCGAGATGTAGGTCCACACATCCGTCGCCAGGTTGTGCAGGATGCGGTTGGCGTGGCTGATGCGGCCGAACAGTTCGGCCTGGCCGTCGTGCGACTCGATCTGGGTGGTGAGCGGGTTCCAGCTGAGGCCCAGGTGGGTGACGAACCGGCGCGACAGCGTGGGCCAGTCGGCGTCGGGGTCGGATGCCAGGTGGGCCGAGAAGGTTCCGGTGGCACCCGAGAACTTGCCCGGGAACTCGACCGCCTCGATGCGGGCGAGCTGCCGCTGCAGGCGGTGCACGACGACCGCGATCTCCTTGCCGAAGGTGGTCGGCGTGGCGGGCTGCCCGTGCGTGTGGGCGAGCATCGGCTGGTCGCGCTGGGTGAGTGCCAGCTCGCGCAGCTTCTCGATCACCCCGCGGAACGCCGGCAGCCACACGTCGTGCAGGGCCGCCCGCAGGGTGATGCCGTAGGAGAGGTTGTTGACGTCTTCGCTCGTGCACGCGAAGTGGGTGAGCTCGGCGAGCGGGGTGAGGCCCTGGTCGGCAAGGGCGCGGCGCACCAGGTACTCGACGGCCTTCACGTCGTGGCGGGTGGTGGCCTCGATGCGGGCCAGCTCGTCGATCTCGGGCTGGCCGAAGCCGGCGGCCCAGCTGCGCAGGGCGCGCGCCTCCTCGGCGGTGGGCGCCTGCGCACCGAACATCCCGCGGTCGGCGAGGAAGAGCAGCCACTCCACCTCGACGTGCACGCGGGCCCGGTTGAGGCCCGCCTCCGAGAGGTGCTCGCCGAGACCTTCGACGGCGGCGCGGTAGCGGCCGTCGAGCGGGCTCAGGGGCTGGGGGGGAAGCGGACTCATGGGACTCCCTGTCGGATGGCGGGTTCGAGCTGCCGGAAGAGTGCGTTGCTCGCCCGTTCGATGGCGAGGAGCACCGTGTCGAACATGGCGGCGTCCGAGTAGTACGGATCCGGCACATCCATCGTGCCTGATTGTTCGGGGTCGAAACTCATCAGCAGCTGCACTTTGCTCTGATCGGCTTCGGTGGGCGCCCATTCGCGGAGCACCCGCTCGTGCCCGCGGTCGAACGCGATGATGAGGTCGAGCTGGGGGAACCAGGTGGGGTCGAACTGCCGGGCGCGGTGGCTGCCGGCCTCGTAGCCGTGGGATTCGAGTGCCGCGGTGGTGCGCGGGTCGGCGCGTTCGCCGACGTGCCAGTCGCCGGTGGCCGCCGAGGTGACGGAGATGTTCTTCGAGTAGCCCTTTCCGGCGACGATGCTGCGGAAGATCGCTTCGGCCATGGGGGAGCGGCAGATGTTCCCCGTGCAGACGAAGCAGATGCGGAAGACGGCCGGGCTGCCTCCCGACCCGTCGAAGCTCATGCGGCCATTCTGGCCTCTCCTCTCCTCCTCCACACCTCCGGATGCGCGGCGGCGTTCCTCGGATGCGTTGCGACCCGGTGTCGGCGCGGTGCTCGCGGGCGAGCATTGCCTGCGACCCGAGGAGGAACGTGTCACCCGACCCCACTGAGATCGAACGCCTACGCGATCAGCTCGCGACCCTGCAGCGGTTGCACCACGCCGCCGCCGTCCGTGCGGGCGACCCGCCGCGCCTCGGCCCGGCGGCGTGGCAGGGCGACGCCTACGTCGCCTACACGGCGGACGCCGACGCGCTCGCCGTCGAACTCACCTCGCTCGCCACCGACATCGCCCGCGTCGAACGCCACGCCCGCGCCGCCCTGGCCCATGCCCTCGCCTGAGCCGTCACCGCTCCTCGTGCGCGCGCCGGGTGCCTACTCGGTGATGACCGACGAGCTGCTCGCCCACCTGCCCGTGCTCGCACGGCTGGCCGACGAGCTCGAAGCCGACGGCCATCGCTTGGCGGTGCTGTCGCTCGAGTCCCCGACGTGGGCGCTCCGCGAGAAGCTCGACGGGTGTGAGCGGCGCGCATCCGAGCTCGCCGACCGCGTCCGCCGCCTGCGGGCGGCCATCGGCTCCGCCGAGGTCGCCTACTCCGCTGTGGAGCGCACCGTGACATCGATGCAGGACGCCGCCTCCGACTGGATGGCGGGGATGCTCCTGCGCCCGGCCGTACCGTCGCTGCTGCCGTGGTTCCTCGTCGGCGCTGCGGCGATCTGGCAGCTGCCGGAGGGTACGGATGCGCAGAAGCGCGAGGCCTTGGGCCGCTGGCTCCTCGAGCATCCCGAGGTGATCACGAACCCCGAGTTCGTCACCCTGGTTCGCCGGTTGGTCACGGGCGCCGACGACCTCGTCCTCGGCAACCCACTGCTGATGGCGATCCTGGGGGACCACGGGTTCGGGCTGTTGGGCGTCGGCACGAGCGCCGCGGCGATCAGCGGGCTGGCGGCGCTGGCCGGAACCGGTGTGCTCACGGAGACGCCGGTGCGGGCCGACCGGCTCGGGGTGTCCTCAGGCGGTGTGCCTCCGGCGGGGGCCGCCGACCGTCTGCGACGCGTGCCCGGCGAGAAGCAGGTGCGGATCGAGCGGTACTCCGCCCCCGGTCAGCCGGACCGCTTCGTCGTGTACGTCGCGCCCACCCAGACTTTCTCCCCGATCGCCGTCTCCGAGCCGTGGGATTTCACGAGCAACGTCGTCGGCGTCGCGGGACTGCCGTCGGGGTCGATCCGGGCGACGGAGCAGGCGATGGCCGATGCCGGCATCCGCAGCGACTCGCCCGTGGTGCTGGTCGGCTACTCGCAGGGGGGACTCGTGGCCGACGTGCTCGCCGGATCGGGCCACTGGAACGTGAGCGGGCTCGAGACCTACGGCGACCCCGGGGGCGGGATCGCGGTGCCCCCCGGCACCCGCGGTTTCGCCGCCCGCCACACCGACGACTTCATCCCCGCGACCGGCGGCCCGCAGCAAACGGACGAGCGCATGATCCTCGCGACGCGCGCCTACCCCGACTCCGAGACCATGCCGAAAGGGCGCGAGGTGCCTGCACACCAGAAAGACGCGTACGAGGCCACGGCGCGCGCGATTGACGCGGCGCGCTCCGACGCCGTCCGCGACGAGCTGCGCGCGCTCAACGACTTCACCGGCGACTACACCGGTCGCGACGGCTTCCGGATGACGACGTTCGAGTACCGCGCCGAACGGGTCAGCGGTTCTTCGTGAGCGGCCGGAAGATGATCCCGATGAGCCAGGCGATGATGCCGAGCACCAAGGCACCGAGGACGCCCCACCAGAAGTCCTCCACCGACAGGCCGAAGCCCAGCAGGGTCGAGATCCACGCCACCAGCAGGAAGAGGAGTCCGTTCACGATGAGCGAGATGAGGCCCAGGGTGAGGATGTACAGGGGGAATGCGACGATCTTGATCGCCGTGCCGATGATCCCGTTCACCAGGCCGAAGAGCAGGCCCAGCAACAGGTACGTCCAGAAGAGCGGCCACGACCAGTCGGTCGCGTCGGCGTCGGCATCCCACGAGCTGACCTGCACATGCGGGTTCAGGATGAGTGCCGTGAGCCACAGGGCGAGGGCATTGATGAGCACGCGGAGGATGAAACGCATGCCGCCATCATCCCAGCGGCCCGCGATCGCCACCAGTGACGCGCCCTAGGCTGAACGCCATGGCTGTGATCCTGCGTCCCGAGATCGCCTCCCTCGCGCCGTACCGGCAGGGCCGACCCGCGGCGGCCGACGCGTTCAAGCTGTCGTCGAACGAGAGCCCCTTCCCGGCGCTGCCCGCCGTGCTCGATGCCATCGCCGCATCCAGCATCCCGCGGTACCCCGACGGCACCGCCATCGCACTGCGCACCCGTCTCGCCGAGAAGTTCGGGGTGGGCGTCGACGAGGTGCACGTCGGTGCCGGCTCGGTCGCGATCCTCCACCAACTCGTGCAGGCCGCCGCCGGACCCGGCGACGAGGTGCTGTACTCGTGGCGCTCCTTCGAGGCTTACCCCGGAATCGTCACCGTGTCGGGTGCCACGAGCGTTCACGTTCCGAACCGGCCCGACGGCGGTCACGACCTCGACGCGATGGCGGCGGCCGTCACCGACCGCACCCGGGTGATCCTCGTCTGCACGCCCAACAACCCCACCAGCGTCACCGTCACGGCGGCCGACTTCGAGCGCTTCATGGATCGGGTGCCCGACACCGTGCTCGTGCTGCTCGATGAGGCCTACCGCGAGTTCGTCACCGACCCGGACGCCGTCACCGGCCTGCCGCTGCTGGAGCGGTACCCGAACCTCGTGGTGCTGCGCACTTTCTCGAAGGCCTACGGCCTCGCCGGTCTTCGCGTGGGCTACGCCATCGGACCGGCGTACATCCTGGATGCGGCGCGCTCCACGGCGATCGCCCTGTCGGTCATCGAGCCGGCACAGCGGGCCGCCATCGCCGCCCTCGACCACGAAGACGACTACCGCTCCCAGGTGGCCGAGCTCGTGGAACGGCGCGACCGCATCCGCGACGCCCTCCGCGCCCAGGGCTGGCAGCTTCCCGAACCGCAGGGCAACTTCGTCTGGCTGCCCACCGGGGAGCACACCGCCGAGGCGGCGGAGGTCCTGGAGGCCCACGGCATCGTCGCGCGCGTCTTCGTGCCCGAAGGCATCCGGGTGAGCGTCGGCGAAGAGGAGTCTGTGGAAAAACTCCTCCAAGCCGCCGAAAAGGTTGTGTCGACCCTCTGACTTCGGCGGAATACGCCCGCGGCTAGGGTGGAGCCTATGTCTTACACCGAGGCGACGATCCAGTTGCTCTCGCCCCAGGGCTCCCTCCTCGAGAACGACACGACGGCTCCGTATCTGCCGTACCTCGCCGCGCTCGACGACGAGCGGCTGCGCGAGTTCCACCGCCAGATGGTGGTCACCCGCCGTTTCGACATCGAGGCCGGCAACCTGCAGCGACAGGGACAGATGGCGCTCTGGATCCCCAGCCTCGGCCAGGAGGCCGCGCAGGTCGGTTCCGCATTCGCTGCCCGCCCGCAGGACCACATCTTCCCCGCGTACCGCGAGCACGCCGTCGGACGCATCCGCGGCCTCGACCTGATGAAGATCATCGAGATGCTCCGCGGTCTCAGCCACGGCGGGTGGGTTCCCGAGGAGACCGGCAACTTTCACCTCTACACGCTGGTGATCGGCTCGCAGGCGCTGCACGCCACCGGCTACGCGATGGGCATCACCCTCGACGGCGCGAGCGGCACCGGAGACCCTGACAGCGACACGGCCGTGCTCGTCTACTTCGGCGACGGAGCCACCAGCCAGGGCGACGTCAGCGAGTCGTTCGTCTTCGCCGCCAGCTACCGCACCCCCCAGGTGTTCTTCCTGCAGAACAACCACTGGGCGATCTCCGTCCCGGTGGAGCGCCAGTCGCGCACCCCGCTCTACCTGCGACCCGCCGGGTTCGGCATCCCGTCGGTGCAGATCGACGGCAACGACGTGCTCGCCAGCTACGCGGTCACCACGGCAGGGCTCGACGCCGCCCGATCCGGCGAGGGACCGCGCTTCATCGAGGCGCTCACCTACCGCATGGGTGCGCACACCACCAGCGACGACCCCACCAAGTACCGTGGCGACTCCGAGATGGAGTTCTGGGCCGAACGCGACCCGATCTCGCGGTTCGAGACGTACCTGCGCTCGCTCGGCGAGGGCGACGACTTCTTCGCCGAGGTCGCCACCGAGGCCGAAGATCTCGCCGCCGACGTGCGCCGGCGCACCCTCGAGATCGTCGACCCGCCCGCCACGAACGTGTTCCGCAGCGTCTACACGGATGCGCATCCGCTGGTCGAGGAGCAGGCGGCCTGGTTCGCCGCCTACGAGGCCGGGTTCGAAGGGGGTGCCGCGTGACCGAACGCACCATGCCGCTCGCGAAGGCCATCAACGAGGGCCTCCGCGCCGCCATGCGCGCCGACGACAAGGTGCTGCTGATGGGCGAGGACATCGGCACGCTCGGCGGCGTGTTCCGCGTCACCGAGGGCCTGCAGACGGAGTTCGGCGAGAACCGGGTGCTCGACACCCCGCTTGCCGAGTCGGGAATCATCGGCACCGCGATCGGGCTCGCGCTCCGCGGCTACCGACCCGTGTGCGAGATCCAGTTCGACGGCTTCATCTTCCCCGGGTTCGACCAGATCACCTCGCAGCTGGCGAAGCTCACCTATCGCAACGAGGGTCACCAGTCGTTCCCGATCGTGATCCGCGTTCCGTACGGCGGGCACATCGGCGCCGTCGAGCACCACCAGGAGAGCCCCGAGGCGTACTTCGCGCACACCCCCGGGCTGCGCGTCGTCAGCCCGGCAACCCCCAACGACGGTTACTGGATGATCCAGCAGGCCATCCAGTCCAACGACCCGGTGCTGTTCTTCGAGCCGAAGAGCCGCTACTGGCAGAAGGGCGAAGTCGCCGACGACGGCGTGCCGACACCGCTGCACCAGAGCCGCGTCGTGCGCACCGGAACGCAGCTCACCCTCGTCGGCCACGGCGCGATGGTGTCGACGCTCCTGCAGGTGGCCGAGATCGCAGCCGGCGAGGGCACGTCGATCGAGGTCATCGACCTGCGTTCCGTCTCGCCCATCGACTACGCGCCGATCCTCGCCTCCGTGCAGAAGACCGGCCGCCTCGTCGTCGCCCAGGAGGCGCCCGGCAACGTGTCGGTCGGCTCCGAGGTCGCCGCGACCATCGCCGAGCGGGCCTTCTACTCGCTCGAAGCCCCCGTGCTGCGCGTCAGCGGCTACGACACGCCCTTCCCGCCCGCGAAGCTCGAAGGCGTGTACCTGCCCGACGTCGACCGCATCCTCGACGCCGTCGACCGTTCGCTCACCCACTGAACCCCCCGATCCGTAAGGAGTCCATGTGACCCACGCAGAGTTCCCGCTGCCGGATGTCGGCGAAGGCCTCACCGAGGCCGAGATCGTGGCGTGGAAGGTGAAGCCGGGCGACACGGTCACCGTCAACCAGGTGCTCGTCGAGATCGAGACCGCGAAGTCGCTCGTCGAACTGCCGAGCCCGTTCGCCGGAACCGTCACCGAACTGCTCGCCGAAGAGGGCGCCACCGTCGAGGTGGGTGCGCCCATCATCCGCGTCAGCTCCTCCGGCGGCACGATCGAGCTGCAGGCCCCCGCCAACGACTCCGAGAGCCTCGGTGCGGTGTCCGACCCCACCCACATGGCCGCTCGCGCCGAAAGCGATGACGCCGGATCGGGCGCCGTGCTCGTCGGCTACGGCTCGAAGGGCGGCCACGTCGCCCAGCGCCGCAAGCGGGTCGTGGCGGCGCCCGCCGCATCCGGGGCAGAGGTCGCCCCGGCGCGCACCGCACCGCGCACCGGGGGTGCGCCCGTGCTCGCCAAGCCGCCCATCCGCAAGCTCGCGAAGGACCTCGGCGTCGACCTGCAGCAGGTGAGCGCCACCGGCCCCGGCGGCGAGGTGCTGCGGGAGGACGTCATCCGTCAGGCCGAGCAGGCGAGCGTGTTCCGCAACATCGAGACGCCTGCGTGGCCCGCCGAGCGCGAGGAGCGGATCCCGGTGAAGGGCGTGCGCAAGGCGACCGCCACCGCGATGGTCACCTCGGCGTTCACCGCCCCGCACGTCTCCGTGTTCACCGACGTGAACGCCACCCGGACCATGGAGTTCGTGAAGCGGCTGAAGTCGTCGCCCGACTTCGCCGGCGTGCGCGTGAGCCCCCTGCTGGTCATGGCGAAGGCGATCATCTGGGCGGTGCGCCGCAACCCCACCGTCAACTCGTCGTGGACCGACGAGGAGATCATCGTTCGGCACTACGTGAACCTCGGTATCGCCGCCGCCACCCCGCGCGGCCTCATCGTGCCGAACGTGAAAGACGCGCAAGACCTGAGCCTGCTCGAGTTGGCGCAGTCGCTCGAGCAGTTGACACTGGTGGCGCGCGAGGGCAAGACACAGCCGCCGGCCATGTCGGGCGGCACCATCACGATCACGAACCTCGGTTCGTTCGGCATGGACACCGGCACGCCGATCCTCAACCCCGGCGAGGTGGCGATCGTCGCGCTCGGCGCGATCAAGCAGAAGCCGTGGGTGGTCGACGGAGAGGTGCGCCCCGCGTACGTCACCACGGTCGGCGCGAGCTTCGACCACCGTGTGGTCGACGGAGATGTGGCGTCGCGCTTCACCGCGGATGTCGCCTCCGTGCTCGAGGAGCCGGCGCTGCTGCTCGACTGACGTCGCCCCCCGGTCGGCGATGAGAACCGTTCTCAGGTAGAGTGCGGAGCGTGTCCGAACCCGTCCTCACCGTGCGCGACGCGCAGCTGACGCTCGGCGCGCGCACCCTCTGGTCGGGACTCGACCTCGACATCGCCCCCGGCGAGTTCGTCGCGGTGCTCGGCGCGAACGGCTCCGGAAAGACGAGCCTGCTGAAAGCGATCCTGGGGCAGCATCCGCTCGCCGCCGGCGAGATCCGCTTCGAGGGGGCCCCGGTTCGCCGCGGAGACCGGCGAATCGGATACATCCCCCAGCAGCGCGGACAAGACCCGGGGATGCTGATCCGCGGCCGCGACCTGGTGGCGCTCGGGGTCGACGGCGAACGCTTCGGCGTGCCGCTGCCCACCCGCGCTCGCCGCGAGACGATCGACGCCCTGCTCGACGCGGTCGGCGCATCCCACTACGCGAAGGTGCCGGTGGCCCTGCTCTCCGGCGGGGAGCAGCAGCGGTTGCGGGTCGGTCAGGCGCTCGCCGGCGACCCGAGCCTCGTGCTCTGCGACGAACCGCTCGGCTCACTCGACCTGCGTGCCCAGCGGGTGGTGAGCGAACTCATCGACCGGCACCGGCGGGAACGCGGATTCGGGGTGCTGTTCGTCACCCACGACGTGAACCCGGTGCTCGGCATGGTGGACCGCGTGCTGTACCTCGCCGGCGGACGGTTCCGCATCGGCACCCCCGATGAGGTGCTCACCTCGGAGGTGCTGAGCGAGCTGTACCAGGCGCCGGTCGATGTGATCCGCGCCCACGGTCGTGTCGTCATCGTCGGCGCACCCGACAACTCCCACTACCATCACGAGCACGGGGCGGTGCACCCGTGACCGACTGGTGGACGCAGCTCTTCGACTTCAGCGACTATGGCGCACTGCTCGCGCTGCTGCACAACTCGATCCTCGCGGGCGCGGTGCTCGGTATCGCGGGCGGGCTCATCGGTGTCTTCGTGATGACGCGCGACCTGGCGTTCGCGGTGCACGGCATCAGCGAGCTGTCGTTCGCGGGGGCGGCCGCAGGGCTCCTGTTCGGCATCGGGGTCGTCGAGGGCTCGATCCTCGGATCGGTGATCGCGGCGCTCATCATCGGCCTGCTCGGGGCGCGGGCACGGGAACGCAACTCGATCACCGCCGTGCTGATGCCGTTCGGCCTCGGCCTCGGCATCCTGTGCCTCGCGCTCTACCCGGGGCGCGCATCCACCAAGTTCGGGCTGCTGACGGGTCAGATCGTCGCCGTCGACGACCCGAAGCTGGGGGCGCTCGCGGTGGTGAGCGGCATCGTCGTGATCGGACTGCTGGTGATGTGGCGGCCGCTGAGCTTCGCGAGCCTCGACCCGGAGGTGGCGGCCGCGCGCGGCGTGCCCGTGCGGGGGCTGTCGATCGCGTTCATGCTGCTGCTGGGACTCGCGGTCGCGGCGAGCATCCAGATCGTGGGTGCGCTGCTGGTGCTGTCGATCCTGGTGACGCCGGCGGCCGCGGCGCTGCGGATCTCGAGCTCGCCGCTCTGGGTACCGCTGCTGTCGATGGGCTTCGCGCTCGTGTCGCTCGTGGGCGGCATCATGCTCGCGCTGGGTTCGAGCGTGCCGATCAGCCCCTACGTCACCACGATCTCGTTCGTGATCTACGTGGTGTGCCGGCTCGCTGGTCGCCGCCGCCGGGATCGCCGTACCCTGGTGGGGACGGAAGGAGCGCTGGCGTGAAGCGCAACACCTGGCAGCGCGAAGCCGTACGCGAGGCGCTCGGCAGCACCGAGGGTTTCGTCTCGGCGCAGGCGCTGCACGCCTCGATGCGGGGCACCGGCTCCGAGGTGGGGCTTGCGACCGTCTACCGCGCCCTCGCCGACCTCGCGCACGAGGGCGAGGCCGACTCCCTGCAGCAGGAGGGCGAGAGCCTGTACCGCGCCTGCACCCCCGGCTCCCACCATCACCACCTGATCTGCCGCAACTGCGGACGCACGGTGGAGATCTCGGCGGATCCCGTGGAGTCCTGGGCGCGCCAGGTGGCCGCCGAGCACGGCTTCACGGCACCCGAGCACGTCGTCGACGTCTTCGGTCTCTGCCCGGAGTGCTCCGCTAAGCGCTAATCGGCTAGCCGAGGCGCTTCGACATCTCGCTGATCCAGATCGGCGCGTACGGCGAGATGCAGCCCGGCGCGGTGGGGTAGTCCTTCAGCACCTCGAGACGTTCGCCGATGTCGATCGCTCGCGGGCGCAGTCCGGGGTTGCGGATGCCGATCTCGGCGAGCGTGCGGTTCATCGACCACTGCAGCGGATTGGGCGCCGTCTTCATGTCGGACTCGATCGTGTCGAGGAAGACATCGAGGTCGATGCCGTCGGGCGCCTTGAGGATGCGCTCGGTGGTGAGTTCCCAGCCAGCGGACGCGACCGCCGCATCCGCGTCGCCGAGCCAACGCAGCCGCAGCTCCTCCGCGTGCGGGCTCTTCTTCACGACGTAGTTGACGAGCCAGTCGCGCACCTTGGGGGCGCGGGCCTCCCGCAGCATCGCGTCGAGCTCGTCCCGACTGTACAGCTTGGGGCGGCAGATGAGCAGCGCGAGCAACCGTGCAGGCGTCTCGTCGGTGGTCCACAGCTGGAGCGCGAGCGCGTGGTTGGTCTTCACGCGCTTCGCGATCGCGCGCAACTTGCCGAGGTTCACACCGTGGTCGTCGCCGTGGCGCTCGTTGACCTCGCGCATCCGCGGGTCGTCGAGGGCGGCCAGTTCCGCCAGCAGTTCGGGCACCGTGTCGCTCATGCCGTCAGCCTACGAGTGGCGGATGCCCGGTCTCTCGGGTACCATCGGAGGGTTGCGCAGCAATGCGCTTCCCTGTGCGCCGTCGCGACCACCGGATCCGTCCGGAGGATCACGATCTGGCGTGCCGACAAGTGACCTTGGGTGAGGCATTCGCCTCACGGTAGCGAAAAGGAATGAACCATGGCAGCAGTGTGCCAGGTGACCGGAGCCGTTCCCGGCTTCGGACACAACATCTCGCACTCGCACCGCCGGACGAAGCGCCGCTTCGACCCGAACGTGCAGAAGAAGAAGTACTACGTCCCGTCGCTCAAGCGCACGATCTCCCTCAATGTGTCCGCCAAGGGCATCAAGGTGATCGACGCACGCGGCATCGAGGCGGTCGTCCAGGACCTCCTCGCACGAGGGGAGAAGATCTGAGATGGCCAAGAAGGCTCAGGACATCCGTCCGATCATCAAGCTCCGCTCCACCGCCGGTACCGGTTACACCTACGTGACCAAGAAGAACCGACGCAACGACCCCGACCGTCTCGTGCTCAAGAAGTACGACCCCGTCGTGCGCAAGCACGTCGAGTTCCGTGAGGAGCGCTAAACATGGCCAAGAAGAGCAAGATCGCCAAGAACGAGCAGCGGAAGGTCATCGTCGAGCGTTACGCCGCGAAGCGCCTCGAGCTGAAGAAGGCGCTCGTCGACCCGAACTCGACCGACGAGCAGCGTGAGGCCGCCCGCCTCGGCCTGCAGAAGCTGCCCCGCGACGCGTCGCCGATCCGCGTGCGCAGCCGCGACTCGATCGACGGCCGCCCCCGTGGTGTGCTCAGCAACTACGGCGTCTCCCGTGTTCGCTTCCGCGACATGGCCCACCGTGGCGAGCTGCCCGGTGTGACCAAGTCGAGCTGGTAAGCACCAGATCACGTCCGAAGGGGCGTCGGCATCGCGCCGGCGCCCCTTCGTCGTCTCCGGACGACGAGACCCCGGCACCAACCCTCAACAAGAACATGAGGGATCACCGGGGCGAAAAGCCCCGAAATGTCGGGGATCACTGGTAGTTTCGAGCACGGTTCAGGGGTCAACAGCCTCCGAGCCGACCCCCGCAGCCCCTTCGGGAGCTGCACCAGAATCCAGAAGAAAACGTCCGAGGAGGACACCAATGGCTGACACCCTCAACAAGAGCGACCTCGTCGCCGCCATCGCTGCGGAGACCGGCGAGAGCCAGGCGACCGTCGGAAAGGTCGTCGACGCGTTCTTCGGCGTCGTGGCCGCGCAGGTCGGCGGCGGCAAGAAGGTCAGCATCCCCGGCTGGGTCTCGTTCGAGAAGACCCACCGCGCTGCGCGTGCGGGCCGCAACCCCGCGACCGGCGAGACCATCCAGATCGCCGCGTCCAACGGCGTCAAGGTCTCGGCTGGCAGCAAGCTCAAGGCTGCTGTCAAGTAAGTCTCACCGAGCCTCGCGGAGGGCGTCGACCGGAGAAGGTCGGCGCCCTCTCGCGTTTAAGCTGGAGGGGTGCGGCGCCTTGCGTGGGTCACCGGACCCGCCCTCCTCCTGATCGCCGCTCTCGCGGCGGTGCTCGTCGCGCTCGCCGTCGGCGGCGGCGCTGCGCCCCCTGCATTCGTCGACCCGGGTGCGGTGGTGCGCTACGGCATCCCCATCGCCACGGTCTTCGTCGACCTGGGGGCCGCGGGCACCATCGGCGCCCTCGTGCTCGCCTGCTTCGCGCTGACGCCCGGCAGCAAGGCGTTCGAGCGGGCGGCGGATGTCGCTGCCGCGTCGGCCGCCGTGTGGACCGTCGCATCCGCGGCGACCGCGTTCCTGCTGTTCCAGAGCCTGCACATCTCGGAGCCCACGCTCGACGACAACTACGGTCAGCAGCTCGGCACGTTCCTCACCGAGGTTCCGGTCGGGCGCGCCTGGCTCACCGTCACCCTCGTCGCCGCCGCGGCCACCGCCCTCTGCTTCGCGGTGCGCAACGTGACGGCGCTCGCGTTCGTCGCCGTCGGCGCGGGGCTCGGGCTGGTGCCGATCGCGCAACAGGGCCACGCCGGATCCACCGCCGACCACGACCTCGCCGTCACGTCCATCTGGCTGCACATGCTGTTCGTCTGCGTGTGGCTGGGCGGCCTTCTCGCCCTCGTCGTTGTGCGGCGCCTGCTCGACCCCGACCGGCTCCGTGCGGTGCTCAGCCGGTACTCGACGCTGGCGCTCGTGTCGTTCGTCGTGGTGGCGATCTCGGGTTACGTGTCGGCGGCGGTGCGCGTGGGCGACCTCGACAACCTCGGCACCCCGTACGGCATCCTCGTGGTGGCGAAGGTCGTCGCGCTTCTCGTGCTCGGTGGACTCGGTGCCGTGCAGCGGCGCGCGGTGATCCCGCGAGTCCGGGACGAGGCGCCCGGCTGGTTCCGACTGCTGGTGGCCGCCGAGTTGGTTTTCATGGGGATCGCCGCCGGTGTCGCCGCCGGACTCGCCCGCACCGCCCCGCCCGTCGAAGAGGTGCCCACCACCGAGCTGCTCACCCCCACGCCGGCCGAGTACCTGACGGGCCGCGAACTCCCGCCCGAGCTGACCGGCATCCGGTTCCTCACCGAGTGGCGACTCGAGGTGCTGTGGGCGCTCGTCGTGGCGTTCCTCGCGTTCTTCTACGTCGCCGGGGTGTGGCGCCTCCGCCGTCGCGGCGACCGCTGGCCGTGGTACCGCACCGCGCTCTGGCTCATCGGACTGACCGGGCTGCTCTGGGTCACCAACGGCGCCCCCGCGGTGTACGAGGAGTACCTCTTCTCGACCCACATGCTCGGCCACATGATCCTGACGATGGCGATCCCGATCCTGCTGGTGCTCGCCGCGCCCGTCACCCTCGCCGCGCGCGCCATCCGCAAACGCGACGACGGAAGCCGGGGGGCGCGGGAGTGGATCCTGTGGGCGGTGCAGTCGCCCGTCGCGAACGTGCTCACCAACCCGTTCGTCGCCGCGGTGCTGTTCGCCGCGTCGCTGTGGCTCTTCTACTACACGGGCATCTTCCGCTGGGCGGTGACGGACCACATCGGCCACATCTGGATGGTGGTGCACTTCCTCATCACCGGGTACCTGTTCGCGCTCGTGCTGGTGGGCGTCGACCCGGTGAAGAAACGGCCCCCTTACGCGCTGCGTCTGGTGCTGCTGCTGGCGACGATGGCGTTCCACGCGTTCTTCGGGCTGGCGATCATGTCGAACGCGGGCCTGCTGCTGGCCGACTGGTACGGCGCCATGGGCCGCGTGTGGGGCCTGCCGCCGCTGGAGGACCAGCAGTACGGCGGCGGGATCGCGTGGAGCGTCGGCGAGATCCCGACCGTCGCGTTGGCGATCGTGGTGGCGATCCAGTGGGCGCGCAGCGACGAGCGTGAGGCGAAGCGACGTGACCGTGCCGCCGACCGCGACGGCGAGGCCGAGCTGGCGGCCTACAACGCGATGCTCGAGAAGCGCGGAGGCCGGCCCCCGGCCGAGTGAGGGTCAGCGGATGCGCGGGTCGAGCACGACCTCGTCGCCGTCGAACGCGATCAGGTAGCCGGCCTCGAACGGCAGATCCTTCTCGAGGGTCGAGATCGAGCCGTCGAACAACGACTGCACCTGCACGGTCAGGTGGGCGACGCCCGCGCCCGGTCGAACCGCCCAGATGCCGATGCGGTCGGATGCGGAGATCGCCGCGGTCGGCATCTCCGTGATGCTCCACTGCGGGTCCGACACGACGCGGTTCTCGATGGCGTACCCGAACGGGCAGCGGGTGGGGAACAGCACGGTCTGGGTGGCGCAGGCGGTGAGGTCGGCCTCGACGGCGGTCTGGACCGCATCCGTGAACGCGTCGGACGGAACCACCTCGAGCGTCGCCTCCACGGGGGCACCGCCGGCGGTGACGTCGACCGGGGTCGCCGTCAGGAAGGTGGAGTCGTGGTGCAGCCGGTAGATGCCCGGCGTGAGGGCGGCGAAGGTCACCGCCGCGCCGTCGGCCAGCTGCAGGGGTTGCTCGTTGACCGCGAGGCGGGTGTCGCCGGTCACGGCGATCGTCACCGGTGTGACGGGCGAGGTGGCGAACCCCCAGGCCGGGAACAGACCGAAGCGTGTACCCACCTGCTGGATCTGGAAGGTCGCCTCGCCGGCGGCGCTCGGCGAGGTGAACGTGAAGCGGATGCGGTGCACCCCGTCGACTTCCGTGTCGGACCCCAGCTCGTAGGTGAAGGTCCCGACGGCGGATGCGGTCATCAGCCGGTCGTCGAGTCCGGCGGCGTCGACACCCGGCAGGGTCAGCGCCTCCGCGACCCGGTCGGTGCGGAGGGCGTCGAGGTAGTCGCGGGCGAACGACGTCGCCGAGAAGACGGTGGCGTTCGCGAGGGCGACACCTCCGACGATCGCCGCACCGACGGCGACCATCGCCCCCACCCAGGCCCACGCCATCCGCATGCTCCACATTCTGCCGTGCCCGCGCCGAGCGTCCGCCGTGCTCGGTTAGCCTTCTCTGGTGCCCCGCCCGTCTCTCGCCCCCGAACAGCAGGCAGTGTTCGAGGCGATCGAGACCACACGCGACCACATCTTCGTCACCGGGCGCGCCGGCACCGGAAAGTCGACCCTGCTCGAGCACCTCGCGTGGAACACCTCCAAGCAGCTCGTCATCTGCGCTCCCACCGGGGTGGCCGCGCTCAACGTGGGCGGGCAGACCATCCACTCGCTGTTCCGGTTGCCGATCGGCGTCATCGCCGACCACGAGATCGACCAGTCGGCCGAGCTGAAGAAGCTGCTCAACGCCATCGACACCCTCGTCGTCGATGAGGTCTCGATGGTGAACGCCGACCTGCTCGACGCGATGGACCGCAGCCTCCGCCAGGCGCGGCAGAAGCCGAACGAGCCGTTCGGCGGCGTGCAGTTGGTGCTGTTCGGCGACCCGTTCCAGCTCGCCCCGGTGCCGGGCGACGGCGACGAGCGCGCCTACTTCGCCGACCGCTACCGGTCGATGTGGTTCTTCGACGCGCAGGTGTGGAGCGAGGCCGACCTGGTGATCTACGAACTCGGCACCATCCACCGCCAGCACGAGATCGAATTCAAGCAGCTGCTCAACGCGGTGCGGTACGGCATGGTCACGGCCGAGATGGCCGGCCGGCTCAACACGGTGGGCGCGCGTCCGGCCCCGGAGGACGGGGCCATCACCCTCGCCACCACTAACGCCACCGTCAACCGCATCAACGCGGCGGCGCTCGGCCGCCTGCCGGGGCGGGCCCTGACCGCCGTCGCCGATGTGAACGGCGACTTCGGGGGCCGCGCCTTCCCCGCTGACGAGCGCCTCGAGTTGAAGGTCGGTGCCCAGGTGATGTTCCTGCGCAACGACGCGGGCGGCGAGGGTCGGTGGGTGAACGGCACCATCGGCGAGGTCGTGAAGATCGCCGACACCGTTACCGTCGAGATCGACGGCGAAGACCACGAGGTACAGCCCGCCACCTGGGAGCGCTACAAGTACAGCTACTCACCGGTCACGAAACAGCTGACGAAGGATGTGGTGGCCGAGTTCACCCAGTTCCCCCTGCGGCTCGCGTGGGCGGTCACCATCCACAAGTCGCAGGGCAAGAGCTACGACCGCGCCATCGTCGACCTCGGCTCACGCAGCTTCGCGCCCGGCCAGACCTACGTTGCCCTCAGCCGCATCACCGAACTCGACGGGCTCTACCTGTCACGGCCACTCCGCCCGAGCGACATCATCGTCGACGAGAACGTCAAACGGTTCATGTCGGGCGTGAAGCCGATCCCCGGCATCCGGGCGTAGGGGTTACGCGGCGGCCTTCGCGCGGGCGAGGTCGTCGAAGAGTTCGGTGTTGAAGCGGTAGGCGAGCAGCACCTCGTCGATGACGCGCTCGCGCTCGGCCTCGTCCCAGTCGACGGCGTCGAGCTCGTCGCGGTACGTCTCCTTGAACTCCTTCGGGTCGGCGATCTCGTCGAAGAGGTAGAAGCCGACACCGTTGGTCTCGAAACCGAAGCGGCGCTGCATGACCTTGCGGATGAACTGGCCGCCGCTGAGGTCGCCCAGGTAGCGCGTGTAGTGGTGGGCGACGAACCCGCCCGACCAGCGTTCGGCGGCGACGCGGCGGATGCGGTCGACGTAGGCGACCGTCGTCGGCAGGGGGGTGATCTGCTCGCGCCAGTCGGCGCCGAGCAAGTACTCCAGGTCGGTTTCGAGGGCGGGGAGGCGGGTGAGGCGGGTGGTGGCGAACTGCGCCACGACCGGGTCGCCGGCGAACACCTGCTCGGCACCCTCGATGGCCTCGTAGATGAAGTAGTGCTGCGCGACGAGGGCGATGTAGTCCTCGCGGGTTCCTTCTCCCTTCATCAGGTCGGTCATGAAGCCGGCGCCCTCGCTGTCGGAGTGGCCGGACCAGGTGCGCTCGCGCAGGGCCTGGGAGAAGGGGATCACAGACACGGGGGCGCTCCTCGGGTTAGGTTGCCCTTAGTTTAGCGGGTCCCGGTGTCGGCCGAACCGCCGGATGCGGCATCCGGTGCGGGCGGTGCCCCCAGTCCGGTGGCCAGCAGGGCGGATGCGCCGGCGAAGTGCAGCACGTTCGTGATGCCGTTGAGGGCGATCACGTTGGCGGGGGTGCCGACGGCGAACAGACCGAACAGCCCGATGACGAGCAGCAGGGTGCCGACCGTGATGTTGGCGACGCGCGCGGCGCGGTCGCCGCGGACGCATCCGGAGCCGAGGGCGACGGCGATCGCCACGTGCAGCAGGGCCAGCCACAGGTTGGTGCTGACCAGCCCGACGAGCAGCACGCCCGGCTCGGTGAGGATGCCGGTGGCGACCGCCATGATGGCGCCCCAGACGCCCACGACGCCGAAGACGACCGCGGCGACGGCGGCGGCGATCCGGTTCGGGGTCATCGGGTCACGGCTCAGGTCAGGCGTGGGGCCGCGGTTCGATGCCGAGCTTCGCGCAGGCGGCGTCGTACAGCACCACCACCTCGCGGCGGATCTCGGGACGCTCGCTGATCTCGCGCGACCACGGAACGGTGAGTTCGTGGGCGACGCCGTCGACCGTGTAGTTCCAGGTGCCGCCGAGGTGGTCCAGCGTGGTCATGGTGGCGGTGTCGGGCTCGACCCCGGCGAAGGCGCGGACGATGAGCACGTTGTCGTCGGTGTGGTCGTCGTTCATGTGGTGCAGGACGGCGGCGACGATGTCGGGTGAGAAGGCGGTCACCTCACCAAGCTAGCCCACCGCATCCGGGGCCGATCTGCTGAGATGGGCTCATGGACGAGCAGGGCTCGGAGGCGTCGAACGGTGGCACCAGCCGCCGCGACTTCCTGCGGGTCGGGGGAGCGGCGGCCGCGGGTGCCGTGATCGGCGGGGTCGGCGGCGCCGCCCTCGGCTACACGGTGGGGGCTGCGCAGGCGCCGGTCACCCCGGACCCGGTGAGCCGTCCGGGGTTCGCGCACCTCGTGGTGCTGATGGGCGAGAACCGGTCGTTCGACAACCTGCTCGGCTACCTGTACGACGCATCCACCCTCCCCGAAGGGGAGGTCTTCGAGGGGCTCGCGTTCGGCGAGTACGCGAACCCCGCCCCCGACGGCACGAGCGTGCCGGCGCATCCGTACACCGGCACCACCGACCAGATCATGGGGTCGCCGAACCCCGATCCGGGCGAGCCGTACCCGCACGTGAATACGCAGCTCTTCAACGAGGTGAGCCCGCCGCACAACGTGCCCGCCGACGATTCGGCTCCGACCATGGACGGGTTCATCACCGACTACGCCATCAACTGGACCGAGGTGAAGGGGGCGAAACGCGCCCCCACCCTCGACGAGCTGAGTCAGGTGATGGGGTCGTTCACCCCCGAGATGCTTCCGGTGCTGTCGACCCTGGCCCGCGAGTTCGCGGTGTACGACCACTGGTTCGCGGCGGTGCCGAGCCAGACCTTCTGCAACCGTTCGTTCTTCCACGCCTCGACCTCGCACGGGTTCGTCACCAACCAGGACGGCGGCGGGTACCGCAAATGGTTGGAGGCACCCGACAGCCCCACCGTGTTCGACCGACTGGAGGAGGCGGGCGTCACCTGGACCGTCTACTACGACGAACTCCAGCTGGTCTCGCTCACCGGCGTGCTGCACGCGCCCGCGTTGGAGAAGTTCTGGAAGACGCACCACTTCGCCACGATGAGCCAGTTCTACGCGGACGCCGCCGCCGGCACGCTTCCCGCCTACGCGTTCATCGAGCCGCGGATGGCGTACAACCACAACGACTTCCATCCGGCTTTCGGTGAGCTGCGCGAGAGCGACGTCGACGGGACGGAGGTGATCGACAGCGCCATCTCGGACGTGCGGGCCGGCGAGCTGCTGGTGCACAACATCTACTCGGCCATCCGGGCGAGCGACTCGGCCGACGGGTCGAACGCGCTCAACACCCTGTTCCTCATCACCTTCGACGAGCACGGGGGCACCTACGACCATGTGCCGCCGCCGCGGGCGCAGCCACCGACCGGTGCCAGCGCGGGGGAGATGGGGTTCGGGTTCGACCGCCTCGGATGCCGCGTGCCGGCGATCGCCGTCTCCGCCTGGACGCGTGCCGGCACCGTCATCCACGACGAGATGCATCACGGGGCGCTCGCCGCGACACTGAGCCGCCTGCACGGCCTCGAGCCGCTGACGCGACGCGACGAGGAGGCCACCCCCGTCTTCAACGCGGTGGACCTCGACACGCCGCGCGACCCGTCGACGTGGCCGACGACCACCCCGCAGTACCTGCCGCCGAACCCGCAGGCGGAGGACCCGCATCCGGGCAACGCCCACCGCGACAAGCGGCTGTCGCCTCCCGCGGAGGGCCTGCTCGGGCTGCTGCTCGCGAAGTACGGCAACCCGGAGCACCTCGACCCGAAGACGTACGGCGACGCGTACGAGGTGCTGAAGAAGTACGGGGTGGGGTTGTTCGGCGCGGGGGCGGGAGATGAGACCCTGCCGCCGACACCGATTCCGTGACGTCCATCGCACGCGGGCGCGATAGCGTCGCCTCGTCGGCCCCACTCACCCCCACCGGAGGTTCCATGTCGTACGACGTCGAGGCGTTCCGCGCCCAGTTCCCGGCACTCGCCGACGGGGTGGCGCACTTCGACGGCCCAGGCGGCACGCAGACGCCGACAGCCGTAGGCGAGGCGATCGCACGCACCCTCACCGGCCCGCTGTCGAACCGCGGCCGATCGACGTTGTCGGAACGCAACGCGGATGATGCGGTCACCCGGATGCGGGAGGCGGCGGCCGACCTGCTCGCGGTCCCGGCATCCGGTGTCGTGTACGGCCGCAGCGCCACCCAGCTCGCCTACGACTTCTCGCGGCATCTGTCGCGTGGTTGGACCTCCGACGACGAGGTGGTGGTGACACGCCTCGACCATGACTCGAACGTGCGGCCGTGGGTGCAGGCCGCAGAACGTCAGGGCGCCACCGTGCGCTGGCTGGAGCTCGACCCCGCCACCGGGGAGTCGGTGCTCGACGACCTCGACGCGTTGATCACCGAACGCACCCGCCTGGTGGCGGTGACGGCGGCGTCGAACCTGATCGGCACGATCCCGCCGGTGCGACGGATCGCGGACCGGGCCCACCAGGTGGGAGCGCTCGTGTACGTCGACGCGGTGCACTTCGCGGCCCACCACCTGGTGGATGCGGGCCAGCTGGGTGCCGACTTCGTGGTCGTCTCGTCGTACAAGCTGCTCGGCCCGCACTGCGCCGTGCTTGGCGCCGACCCCGCACTGCTCGACGGCATCCACCCCGACAAGCTGCTGCCGTCGACGAACGTCGTGCCGGAGCGGTTCGAGTTCGGCACGCTTCCCTACGAGCTGATGGCCGGGATGACGGCCGCCGTCGACGTGCTGGCGGGGCTTGCGCCCGCGCCCGCCGGTGCGTCGCGACGAGAGGCGCTCGCCGCGTCGTACGCCGCCATCCACGCGCACGAGTCGGCGCTGCTCGCGAGACTCGAGCAGGGTCTCGCCGGCCTCGGCGACCGCGTCACGGTCCACTCCTGTGCGGCCCGCCGCACGCCGACGCTGCTGATGACGTTCGACGGCGTACCCGCAGCCGACGTGTCGGCGGCGCTCGCGGCCCGCGACGTGCACGCGCCGTCGAGCAACTTCTACGGCCTCGAGGCGTCGCGCGCGCTCGGTCTCGGGGATGCGGGGGGCCTGCGGGTGGGTCTCGCGCCGTACTCGACGGCGGCCGAGATCGACCGTCTGCTCGACGCGCTCGGCGACGTGCTCCGCTGAGCCGTCAGCCGAGGCGTCGCAGCACGGTGCGCGCGGCGTTCCAGCCGCCCATGCCGTGCGCGCCGCCGGCGGGGAGGGTGGACGAGGAACACAGGAACAGATCCGGCACGGGCGTCGCCCACGGGCTGCGCGACAGTCGTGGCCGTGCAGCGAGCTGACGCCAGTCGGCCACACCGCCGCCGATGTCGCCCCCGACGAGGTTGGCGTTCCACGTTTCGAGTTGCGTCGTGTTCATGGTGTGGCGCCCGAGGATGCGGTCGCGGAATCCGGGCGCGAACCGCTCGATCTGCGCCTCGATGACGGCCGTCTCGTCGCGGGTCGACCCGTGCGGAACATGGCAGTACGCCCACAGCGTGTGCTTGCCCTCGGGTGCCCGGGTGGCATCCGCGACGCTCGCCTGCACGACCAGAACGAACGGCTGGTCCGGCATGAGGCCGTGGGTGACGGCCCGCTCCGAGGCGACGATCGCCGCCGACGTGCCCAGGTGCACGGTGCCGGCACCGGCGAGCTGCGGGTCGAGCCAGGGCACCGGCCCGTCGAGCGCCCAGTCGACCTTGAACACGCCGGGGCCGTAGCGCCACCGGTCGAGATGCCCGGCATACCCGCCGGGGAGGCGGTCGCCGGCGATGGCGAGCACCTGCCGCGGGGTGAGGTCGAGCAGGGTGGCGCGTGCCGACGGCAGCTCGTCGAGGGACCGCACGCGGTGGCCGGTGCGCACCTCCCCGCCGAGGGAACGCAGCCGGGCGACCAGCGCATCCGCCACCGATTGCGAGCCGCCGACCGCCACCGGCCAGCCGACGCCGTGCGCGAGTCCCGCCATGAAGACCCCGATGCCGGCGGTGAGCAGCGACCCGAGGTCGAGGATCGCGTGGGATGCGAGGCCGGCGAAGAGCGCCCGGGCGGGCTCCTCGCGGAACGCGGTGCGCATCGACAGCGTCGCTGGCCACACCCCGTGGAATCCGAACTCGATCAGCTCGCGCGGCGCGTTCGGCGGCAGCGCGGTCGGGTCGAGCACGGATGCGGCGAGCCCCTGCCAGCGTGCGCCGAGCGATCCGAGCGTGCGCTCCCAGCGCCGGCCGTCGGGGCCGAGGCCCGCGGCGGTGTCGGCGGCCGAGCGGTGCAGCAGTGCGGACCGGCCCGGTTCGATGCCGTGCCCGACCGGAAGGGGCGCGTGCGCGAAGGACAGCCCCTCGCGTTCCAGGTCGAGCGCGCGGAACGCGGGCGACGCGACGGTCAGGGGAAGCACGGTGGCGCCCACGTCGTGGCGGAAACCCGGCAGGGTCAGCTCCTCGGTGCGCAGCCCGCCCCCCGGCGCGTCGGCGGCTTCGAGCACGACGACCCGCCATCCGGCTTCGGCGAGGGCGACCGCCGCGACGAGCCCGTTCGGGCCGGAGCCGACGACGACGGCGTCGACGTCGGTCACGTGCGGGTTCCGGGTCGGGTCACCCCGCCATGCTCTCACCGCAACCCCGCGCGTCCCGTGACCTCGCTTCGTAGACTCGCTGTGCCGACACCGGTCGACGTCGACGGCTCCATGGAACGGAGGTGCGCATGGCCTTCTGGAGGCGACGCCGCATCCCGCTTCGCAAGTACGTGCCGCCGAGCGAGTTCCCGCCGGTGCCGCTCGATGAGCTGGTCGAGGAGGGGCTGCTCATCGCCCTGTCGGGTGTGCGGCTCAGCGTGAAGAACCGCATCCTGGTGCGGGCCCTGCGCGACGAGGTCGACGTGGATCTCGGCTGGTGCCGGGCGGTCGTCGGGTCGGAGTTGCACGCCCTCGCGCAGGAGTCGGCGGATGGGGCGGCGCGTCTGGCGGGCCAGCTGGCCGGCAAGAAGCGCGACCCCTGGCACGAGGACGACGAGGCACGGTGGGAGCCGGAGCGGCTGCCACGCCGGCAGCAACTGCTGTCGATGCTGGCTGCCCGCTTGCAGCAGTTGGCGACCGACGAGGAGGCGGTGCGCGAGTTGGCGGTCGCGAGTCGCGAGGCGGCTCTCGACGACCTGGTGTCGGCCCGACTCGCGACCGAGAAGCGTGTCCCGCGCCCGCGGGCGGCGGCGTCGCGCGCCCGGGAGGCGGCGATCGCCGAGCTGCGCGCCGAACTGGACGCGTTCACCACGGGCGCGGACTAGCGGGACTTCGCCTTCGGGTCGACGTCGACGTCGATCGGCGGATGGGTGCCGCGGCGGCTGGCCCAGATCAGCTCGCGCCCCTCGGCTGCGTGGGCGGCCGCGCGGGTGGCCCGCTCATCCGCCCACTCGTTGAGTCGGTGACCCCGGTGGCCGCGGACGTGCTCGAACTCCACATCCGGAAGCCCCGCCGCGCGGCGCGCATCGCGGGCGGCGATCAGCGCCTCCAGGATCTCGACGTTCTTCACCGGCGCTTTCGCGGCGGTGCGCCAGCCGCGGGCTTTGTGCCCGTCCATCCATTTCGTGTAGGTGTCGATCGCGTAGCGCGAGTCGGCCTGCACATGCAGGTTCACCACATCCGGGTTGTCGCGGATGGCGCCCAGCACGGCGAGCAGCTCGCCGATGTTGTTGGTGCCCTGCAGCAACGACCCGGCCGACCACTGGCCGTCTTCGCCGACCCACGCCCAACCGGTGGGTCCCGGGTTGCCCTTGCAGGCGCCATCGGTGGCGACGGTGTAGCGCTCGATCGTGGTCATCGTGGTCCATCTTCGCAGAGCCGCAGATCGTGCCAGCTTCCGTGGAACGTGCCACGATCCGACGATCATGCCCGGCGAGGTTAGGGTGAGCACACCGGCCGCAACCCACCCATCACGGTCGATAGACGGAGCACATGGACCCGGCGGAATACGCCATCGATCCGGAAGAACTCCGTCGACTGGCGGAATGCGCGCGCGAGCCGATCCGCACGCCCGGCATGATCCAGAAGCACGGCACCCTGCTCGGCATCGACCCGGCGACGCAGGTCGTGGTGGTGGTGAGCGAGAACGCGCGCGAGTGGCTCGGCCGGCCGTTCGCGGATGTCGGCGACGAACAGTTGGAACACGCGGCCCGCACCGGTCACGCCATCGACCCGGTGCGTCTCGCGTGGAACGACGTGCCGGCGGATGCGATCGTGCACGAGGTCGACAGCCTCACCGTCGTCGAGATCGAGCCGGTGCCAACGGGCCACGAGTACGCCCGCACACCGGTGGTCGACGCGATCGCACGGTTGTCGACCATCAAGCAGCTCGACGAGCTCCGCACTGAAGCCGCATCCGCGATCCGCCGCATCACCGGCTTCGACCGCGTGATGGTCTACCACTTCCACGACGACGGCCACGGCGAGGTGGTCGCCGAAGACCGCGACGCCGAACTGGAACCGTACCTGGGCTTGCACTTCCCGGCATCCGACATCCCGTCGCAGGCGCGCGAGCTCTACGTGACCAAGGTGGGCCGCGCGATCCCGAGCACCGACGACGTGGGCATCCCGCTGCTCGCGGTGTCGGGCGACGTGCGCACCCTCGACCTGTCGAACGCCGAACTGCGGAGCGTCTCGCCGTACCACCTGCAGTACATGCGCAACATGGGGCAGGCGTCGACCTTCTCCCTGTCGATCGTCGACGAGGGGCGCCTGGTGGGCATGATCACCTGCGCGCACCGCACCGAGCGTCGCCTGCCGGTGCTGCTGCGGCGGTCGCTGGAGGTACTGGCGGCACAGGTGGCGATGCAGCAGTCGGCGATCCTCGAGATCGAGCGGCTGCGGCACGTCGTCGAGGTGCGGGAGCGGCGCGTCGAACTGCTGGCGCCGCTGTACGCGTCGGACGACATCCATTCGGCGCTGCTCGACGGGTCGCGCACCGTGCTCGATCTGGTGCCGGCCGACGGCGTGTTCGCCCGGATCGACGGGGCGAGCCGCACCGCCGGGCGGGTGCCGCCGGTGGCGAACATCAAGCGTGCGCTCGCGCTCATCGGCGACCGCGACTACGTGACCGAGTCGGTGTCGACGGACGCGCCGGAGCTGGTGGAGCTGCTGCCGGGTGTGGCCGGGTTGCTGGTCGTGCCGATCGATGCCGAAGGGGACGTGCTCGTCTTCCTGCGCGACGAGGTCACCCGCGAGATCGCCTGGCTCGGCGATCCGGGCGGCACCAACCGACCGGATCAGCGGTCGCCGCGCACCTCGTTCTCGGCGTGGCAGCACACCGTGGTCGGGCGCTCCGAGCCGTGGGGATCACTGCTGATCGAGGCGAAGGAACTGGGCCGCGAGCTGGGGGTCGCCCTGGTGCGCCGCGCCGACGCGAAGCTCGCCGAACTCGCCATGCGCGACGCCCTCACGGGCCTCCACAACCGGCGCTACCTCGTCGAGCGTCTCGCCACCCGCGGGCCGGTCGGTCCGGCGGGCAAGGCCCTCCTGTTCATCGACCTCGACGACTTCAAGAACGTGAACGACCAGTACGGCCATGACGCCGGCGACACCGTCATCCTGGAGGTGGCCGCGCGTCTCGTGGCCCACTCGCGGGAGCAGGATGTGGTTGTCCGTCTCGGCGGCGACGAGTTCGTGGTGCTCCTCGACGGCGTGGCCGGCGAGGATGTGCAGGCGATCGCGGATCGGATGGTCGCGGCGATCGCGGAGCCGATCGCGGCCGGCGGCGTGATCCTCACGACCACCGCATCCTGCGGGCTGGTGCTCGCCGAACCCGGTTCGCCGCGCGCGGGACTGCTCGAAGCCGCCGACGCGGCCATGTACCGCGCGAAGCGCTCAGGACGCAACCGCGTCTCGCGCTGAGAGGCTCAGGCCGTCGCGGGTTCGGGGGTGATGCGCATGCCCGACGCGGAGTTGGCCGAGTCGATCAGCACTTCGAGCCAGGCGCGGTTGATGTCGGCCGCGTCGCCGTCGAACTCGAAACGCAGCGTGGCCGCCGAGTTGATCCAGATGCGCTGGCGGCCGCCGTTCGGGCCGTCGATCGAGAGCGCGAACGGCTCACCGCGGCGCAGCTTCGCCAGGGTGACGAACTCGACGTGCGCGAGGGTACGGTCGGGCAGCGTGAACGACGCCGGAGGCGAGCCGTAGTGGAGTTGTCCCATCGCCGCGAGTCTACGCGGGTAGCCTGATCTGGTGAGCATCGTCCACCGGCTGACCGTCGACGGTCGCGACTACTTCCTGCCCGACCCGGTCACCGAGCTGAAGAGCCAGGTGCTGGAGGCGATCCGCGCGGGCGGCGGCTACGTGAACATCCCGCCGCTGCGGGGTGGCCCCGGTATCGACATCCTGTTCTCCCCGGGGATGCCGGTCACCTGGTCGCAGATCGACGTGGGCGGTGAGGTCGCGGCCGAGGGCGCGCGGCCCGCGGCGGCGTCGGGCGTCGACGACGACTACGGCCTCTAGCGCGCGTCGACGAGCAGCGGCTCGATCTCCTCGGCGGGGAGCGCGGGTGCGAAGTAGAACCCCTGCGCCCGATCGCAGCCCCAGCGCAGGGCGCGCGCGAAGTGCTGCTCGGTCTCCACACCTTCCGCCACGACGATCGCGGAGCGGTCGCGGGCGATGGCGGTGCACTCGGCGACCAGCGCATCCGCATCCGGCCGCTCGTCGTGCATGAGCGAGCGGTCGATCTTCACCTCGGTGAAGGGCAGTCGGCGGATGCCGTCGAGCGACGTGTGACCCGCACCGAAGTCGTCGACCGCCACACCTACTCCACCATCGATGAGGCGCTCGAGCGTGGCGTGTTCGTCGCGTGAGTTCTGCATGGCGGGCGACTCGGTGATCTCCACGGTGACCGCGCCGGCGGGAAGGTCGAACTCCTGCAGGCGCGCCAGCAGTTCATCGGCGAATGCGGGGCGCAACTCGGTGGGCGACACGTTGATCGCCACCCCCACGTCGACCCCGCGGCGGTGCCAGTCGGCGGCGCGGCGCCCCGACTCTTCGAGCATGAGGCGGCCGAGGTCGGAGATGAGACCGTGGCGTTCGGCCAGGTGGATGAAGCGGTCCGGCAGCAGGAGCCCGCGCACCGGGTGGTTCCACCGGCAGAGCGCCTCGAGGGCGACGACGCGTCCTGTCTTCAGGTCGTACTGCGGCTGGAAGTGGGCGGTCAGCTCGCCCGACGCGAGGGCACGCTGAAGCTCACCGACCGCATCCCCTGCGGACGGAAGCGATCCGCCACCGAAGTTCACACGTCAACGATCCCGCATCGCACCAATTCGGGCAAAGGTGACGACAAATCGAAGCCCGGCGTGTATATTCACGCGGCCCCGCCAGGCTGGGGTGGGCGTGAGTCGCGGCGGGATATCCTGCACACGATGGGCACGCTCACCTACAACTCGAAGCTCACGGTCTCGCTCGACGATCGGGTGCTCGCGCACCTGCAGGCCGTGATGTGGTCGAAGCTGCGCCGCGGGGAGTACTTCTCCTTCACCTGGACGGGTGCCGCGAGCGGCGGAATCGGGCGCACCTCGGTGTGGATGGCGCCGTCGATCCCCGTCGAGATCGAGTTCTTCGGCGGCCGCGCCCCGAAGCTGAACCCGGCGTGGATCCAGGTGCTCGCGAAGTCGGCGAACTCGGCGGGCGGCCTCACGATCCTGCCCGAACCTTCGAACCCCGAAGGGTAGCGGCTCAGTCGCCGGGCTTCGGCTCCGCGACGAGCACCAACCCCGCCGGCGAGTTCGCGCTCTTCGTGAGCTCGCGCAGCCAGGCCTGGTCGAGCGGGATCTCGTCGCGCTCGAAGAACTCGAACGACAGCGGGATGTCGGGGTCGAGCCAGATCGAGTGCCGGCCGCCGCCGTGCGACAGTGCCTGCTCCCACGAGAAGGCGAACGACTCGCGGCGGCGAAGCTTCGCGTAGATGACGTTGCGGAGGTGAGCGAGCGACCGGTCGTCGATCTCGATCGTGCGGGTGGAGTTGTACGTCAGGATGCCCACTGCACCAGCATGCACGAGATCTATGTCTGAAAGACGTTTCAGAGCGTGCAAGATGTTGCTAGTGTTTCCGCCATGACCGAGCTGCACCGCCTTCCGCATCACGACGGATCTCCCGACTACGCGACCCGCCACGACGACGGCACCGGATGGCGGTACGACGTGAGGGTGCGTGTTCCCGCGGAGCACGACGAGGTGGCGTCGATGCACGTTCGATATCTCGTCGACGGCGAGCCGCGGTACGCCCCCATGACCCGCACGGACGACCCCTCCGTCGACGCCACGTGGTGGTCCGGCGCCTTCGCTCTCGAGAACGACGTGGTGCGGTACCGCTTCCTGCTGAACTATGCGGACGGGCGCTCGTCGTGGCTCTGCGGCGACGGCGTCGACACCGTCGAGCCCCGGGATGCTCGCGACTTCCAGGTGACCATCCACCCCGACGCCCCTGAATGGCTCGCCTCGCAGGTGATGTACCAGGTCTTCCCCGACCGCTTCGCGCGCTCGCCGCACGCCACCGCTCGTGAGACGCCCGACTGGGCGTGGCCCGTCGGGTGGCACGACGAGGTGGCGGCCACCGGTCCCGGTACCTCGGCGCAGCTGTTCGGTGGAGACCTCGACGGTATCGCCGAGCGGCTCGACCACCTCGAACGGCTCGGGGTCACCCTGATCTACCTCACGCCGTTCTTCCCCGCGCGCTCCAACCACCGCTACGACGCCTCGACCTTCGACCGGGTCGACCCGTTGCTCGGCGGTGACGACGCACTGATCCGCCTCGTCGAAGCCGCACACGCGCGCGGTATCCGCGTGATCGGCGACCTCACCACGAACCACACCGGCGCCGCGCACGAATGGTTCACCGCCGCCCTCGGCGACCCACGGGCCGACGAGGCCTCCTTCTACTACTGGATCGACGACGCCCACACCGACTACGTCGCCTGGTACGGCATCCGCTCGCTGCCGAAGTTGAACTGGAACTCGGGCGAGTTGCGGCGCCGCTTCATCGACGGCGACGACAGCGTGGTCGCCAAGTGGCTGAAGCCGCCCTACAACCTCGACGGGTGGCGCATCGACGTGGCCAACATGACCGGGCGTCTCGGTTCTGACGACCTCAACCGCGAGGTGCAACGCACGGTGCGGCGCACCGTCGACGAGGTGGGGCCCGACCGCGTGCTGTTCGCCGAATCCACCAACGACGTGACCGCGGACTTCGATGGCGGTGGGTGGCACGCCCCGATGAGCTACTCCGCGTTCACCCGGCCCCTCTGGCAGTGGCTGCGGAGGCAGGAGGCCGACCCGCGCCACCACTTCGGCATCCCGTACGGGATCGAACCCCGCTACACCGCCGCGGATGTGGTGGCCAGCCATCGCCGGTTCGCGGGCTCGTTGCCGTGGTCGGTGCAGCAGTCTGCGATGAACGCGATCGACACACACGACACCCCCCGGTTCGCCGAGGGCGCCGGCGACGCGGAGCAACTCGTGGCGTTCGGGCTGTCGATCACGCTGCCGGGAACCCCGGTCGTCTTCGCCGGGGACGAGTTCGGCTTGCGGGGGGTGAACGGCGAGCACGCGCGGACGCCCCTGCCGTGGGGTGAGGAGCCGCGGCTCGCCGACGGCTACGCGGCGCTCACCCGGATGCGCGCGTCGTCGGAACCGCTGCAGCGGGGGGGCTTGCGGTGGCTCTTCGCAGGGGCCGACGCCCTCGTGTTCGTGCGTGAACTCGACGGGCGTTCGGCGGTCGTGTTCGCGTCGCGCGCGGCGACCACCGTGCGGATCCCGGGGACGGCCCTGGGTGGGCTCGGGGCGGCGTCCACGACCGCGGGAGTTGACTGCCGGAGCGAAGGCGATGCGGTCGTCTTCGCCGCAGACGGGCCCGCGTTCGGCGTGTGGGCGGCGGACGCGAACGTCGATGCTCGCACGTCGCTCGATTCGCTCGTGACCGCGGATGCGTGATCCGGCGGCGTTCGAGGCGCTGACGGACGATCTGACCGCGCGCTTCGCGGGCTCGCCCGGTGCTCGGGGTCTGATCCTCGCCGGCTCCACGGCCGAGCCGTCGCGTCGTGACCGCTGGTCGGACCATGACTTCCTCGCATTCGTGGACGAGGGGACCGGTGAAGCCGCTCGCGCGCAGCTGGGGTGGCTGCCCGATCCGCACCGCATCCTCGTCGTCGCGCGCGAGGGCGGGCTCGGCTTCTCGGTGCTCTACGACGACGGCCACCTGCTCGAGTTCGCTGTGGCGGAGGCCTCCGAGCTCCCCGACCTGCAGCTCGCGGAACACCGCGTCGCGTTCGGCGATGCTGCGTTCACCTCCTTCGTCGACGAGCGGGCGGCGGTCGTGCCCCCGCCGGCGGATCCGGCGAATGAGGTGCGGCTCACGTACGTGAAGCTGCTCGTCGGTTTCGGTCGCGCTCGCCGCGGAGAGCGGGTTGTCGCGGGGCAGTTCGTGAGGGGGTGGGCGGTGCGACACCTGCTCACGGCGGTGCGGCTTCGGCTCCCGCATCCGGCCGGCGGCCCCGATCCGTTCGAGCCGTCGCGTCGGCTCGAAGTGCATCACCCGGCGTTCGCCTCTCAACTCGACCACGTGCTCGCCGCCCCGGTCGAGGATGCGGCGCGAGGGGTCGCGCGGCTCGCCCGCGAGGCCCTTGAGCCGGGATGGGATGCGTTCCCGTCGACGGCGGCCGACGCCGTCATCGCCCTCCTCGAGGAGGGTCGGTGAGCGCCGCCCTCGTCACCGGAGACGACCTCGTCGGCTGGCTGCTCGCCGCGGGTGTCCGTCGCGATGATGTGCTCCTCGCGCATTGCTCGCTGTCGGCGTTCGGCACGGTGGTCGGGGGAGAGCAGACCGTGATCGCGGCCCTGCGGGAGGTCGTGGGGTCGGCCGGCACGATCGTCATGCCTGCGCAGAGCTGGCAGTTGTGCGACCCCGACTATCTCGACGATCCCGCCCTCGACGCCGCCCAACGTGAGTTGGTGCGGCGCGCGTTGCCCGCGTTCGATCCGCGCCTCACGCCGACGCGCACGATGGGTGTTGTCGCCGAGCTCTTCCGCACGCTTCCCGGGGTGCGTCGTAGCCCGCACCCGCACCGCTCGTTCTCGGCATGGGGAGCGTCGGCCGATGCGATCACGCTGGCTCAACCGCTCGACGCGCCGTTCGGGGAGGAGTCGCCTCTGGCGGCTCTGTACGCGCGCGACGCCAAGGTTGTGCTGCTCGGCGTGGGATACGAGAGCTGTACCGCGCTGCACCTGGCGGAGATGCGGTCAGGAAGGGCTCTCGCTCGTACCGTGCCGAACGGGGCGCCGGTTCGCGTGACAGGGGAGCGCACCTGGGTCACCTGGGATGAGCCGGTGCTCGAGGATGCCGACTTCCCGGCGCTGGGCGCGGCATTCGAACGTGCGGCCGGGGTGCTGCCGGCTCGGGTCGGCGGCGCGGAGTGCCGTGTCGTATCGATGGTGGCTTTGGTCGACTTCGCTCTCCAGGCGATGAACGAGGATTCATGAATCTGAAAACGCTTGCAAACCCGGAAAGATTCTGCGAGCATTCTGAAACCCGCAACGGTGCGCGATAGCTTCGACAGCAATGGAAGCGTTTGCACCGCGGCCTGACAATCACAGAAAGGCACACCAATGAAGGTGAACAAGATGGCCACGGCAGCACTCGCTGTCGGAGGCGTCTTCCTGGCCACATCCCTCGCCGCGTGCAGCACCGACGCCGGCACCGACGCACCCGCCTCGACCCTCACCGTCTGGGTCGACGCGAACCGCGTCACCGAACTGCGCGAGATCGCCGACAAGTTCGAAGCCGACAAGGGCGTCAAGGTCGAGCTCGTGCAGAAGGAGTACGGCGACGTCATGCGCGAGGACTTCATCCAGCAGGTCCCGACCGGCGAAGGACCCGACGTGATGATCGGCGGCCACGACTGGCTCGGCCAGCTCGTGCAGAACGGAGTCGTCGCGCCGCTCGAGCTCGGCGACAACGCCGCCGACTACCCCGAGGTGGCGCTCCGCGCCATGAGCTACGAGGGCGTCGCCTACGGCCTCCCCGTCTCCCTCGAGAACATCGCCCTCGTGCGCAACACCGCGCTCGCGCCCTCGACGCCCGGCACCTGGGAGGAACTGATCGCGGCCGGCGAGGCCGTGGTTGCGAGCGGCGCGGCCGAGTACCCGGTGCTGATCCCCTCCGACCCGGTCGACTCCGACCCGTACCACCTGTACCCGGTTCAGACCTCGTTCGGGGCGCCCCTGTTCGGCGTCAACGACGACGGCAGCTACAACCCCGACGAACTGCTCATCGGCAGCGACGGCGGCAACGAGTTCGCGGCCACCCTCGTCGAGTGGGGTGCGCGCGGCGTCATCGACACCGCCATCACGGGCGACATCGCGCGCGACGAGTTCGCCGCAGGCAAGGCACCGTACATGCTCTCGGGGCCGTGGAACCTGCCGGCGTTCACCGAAGCGGGCATCGAGTACGCGATCGACGCGATCCCGGCGGCCGGTCCCGAGGCACCCACACCGTTCGTGGGCGTGCAGGGCTTCTTCATCAGCTCGCAGAGCGAGAACGCGATCATCGCCAATGAGTTCGTCGTGAACTACCTCGGAAGCGAAGAGGCGCAGCTGGCGCTGTACGAAGCGGGAGGTCGCCCGCCGGCACTGCTGTCGGCGTTCGAGATCGCGGCAGCGGACAACCCCGACGTCGGTGCCTTCGGTGAGGTCGGCCAGACCGGCGTGCCCATGCCGGCGATCCCCGAGATGGGTGCCGTCTGGGACAACTGGGGCTCCACCGAGGCGGCCCTCGTGAACAACACCGCCGGCGACCCGACCGAGGCGTGGCAGGCGATGGCCGAGCGCATCCGGACGGCGATCGCCGGATAACAGAGCACCGGGGGGGGGGGGGGGCGGAGGGGGCGCAGCCCCCGTTCGATCAGATCTTGAACCGCCGCACCTCGCCGCGCAGCGTGTCGGCCTGGTTCGCGAGCTCGGCGATCGCGGACTCGAGGTCGCGGACCGAGTGCGTCTGCGCCTCGGCGACC
>JAEWJX010000086.1 GCA_023386365.1 Actinomycetes bacterium
GCCCCATATCCCCCCGGGGGGGGGCGGCCGCCCCCCCCGGCGCCCCCCCCCCACCGCACCACCCCGCACCACCGCACCACCCACGACCCAGGACGGCTCATGACCGACAACCAGTACACCCACGACCTCGACCGCGCGCACGTCTTCCACTCGTGGTCGGCCCAGGGCGCCCTCAACCCGCTCGTCATCGCCGGCGGTCTCGGCACCGACGTGTGGGACTTCGAGGGCACCCACTACCTCGACTTCTCCAGCCAGCTCGTGAACGTCAACATCGGGCACGCGCATCCGAAGGTCGTCGCCGCCATCCAGGAGCAGGCGGCGGTGCTGCCGACGATCGCCCCGTCGACGGCGAACCTGGCGCGCGGCGAGGCGGCCGCGCGCATCCTCGCCAAGGCGGGCCCCTCGTTCGGCAAGGTCTTCTTCACCAACGGCGGTGCGGATGCCAACGAGAACGCCATGCGCCTGGCGCGGCTCACGACGGGTCGCGACAAGATCCTCTCCACCTACCGCAGCTACCACGGCAACACGGGTGCCGCCGTCGTCGCGACGGGCGACTGGCGGCGCGTTCCGAACGAGTTCGCCCGCGGCCACGTGCACTTCTTCGGCCCGTTCCCGTACCGCAGCGAGTTCTGGTCGGACTCGCCGGAGCAGGAGACGGAGCGCGCCCTGCAGCATCTGGAGCGGGTGATCGTGTCGGAGGGCGCGTCGTCGATCGCGGCGCTGTTGCTGGAGGGCGTGCCGGGCACGGCCGGCGTCATCATGCCGCCGCCCGGCTGGTACGCCGGCGTCCGGGCCCTGTGTGACCGTTTCGGCATCCTGCTGATCCTCGACGAGGTCATGTCGGGCTTCGGCCGCACCGGCGACTGGTTCGCGTGGCAGAACCCCGAGATCAACCCGGACGGCATCGTGCCGGACCTGATCACCTTCGCGAAGGGCGTCAACTCCGGCTACGTGCCGGTGGGCGGCGTCATCATCTCCGAGTCGATCGCGAACGCCTTCGAGGACCAGGTGTTCCCCGGCGGTCTCACCTACTCCGGTCACCCGCTCGCGGCGGCGTCGATCGTCGCCTCCATCGACGCGATGGAGGAGGAGGGCATCATCGAGCACGCCGCCGAGATCGGACGCGACGTGCTCGGCCCCGGCCTGCACGCGCTCGCGGAGACGCATCCGATGATCGGCGAGGTGCGCGGCATCGGCGTGTTCTGGGCGCTCGACCTGGTGGTCGACCGCGAGACCCGCGAGCCGGTGCCCGCGTCGACGATCGCCGCCCTCAAGAAGGAGCTGATGGCGCGCGGCTACCTGCCGTTCGCCTCCGACAACCGCATCCACGTGGTGCCGCCGTGCACGGTCAGCCACGAGGAGGTGCTGCGGGCGCTCTCGATCCTCGACGAGGCGTTCACCGCCGTCGAGGGCTAGGGGGGCGGGTCCCCGCAGTCCCAAATCTAGGACGCTGTCTCCCAAATCAAGGTGCCAGTGTGACGGATGGGGCGGATGTGGCTCACCGGCCCCATCCGCCCCATCCGTTCCTTGATTTGGGATCCCGGGTCCTTGATTTGGGAGCCGGTCCTCGGGAGACCGGACCGCGTCAGCGGGGTTCGACGGGGATGACGAGTTCGGTCAGCCAGTCGGCCTGCGGCCCCTCGGATTCGAGGTAGATCTCGCGCATCGGGGCGAGGAGGTGGTCGCCGTTGGCGGCGGCCGCCTCGGTGAGCGCCATCCACGCGTCGCCGATGCCGGGCATGTCACCGCGGTACTTGTATGTGGCGGCGCGTTCCACGGCGGGCAGCTGCACGATCTCGTACCCGTCGCCGGGCACGGGGTCTCCGGATGCGATCCACGACACGTTCACACGCAGCTGCTCCGTGTCGGGTACCGGCTCGTACCAGAACACGCCCGGCTCCTCGTAGGCGACGCCGGCCGCCTGGAGTGCCTCGTGGAGCGGCCCCAGCAGGCTGTCGACGACGGGCCCCACATGGGTGGGTCCCATGCCGGCGGCGACCCCGGATGCGGCGTAGACGGTGACCGGTTCGATACGGCGGTATTCGATCTCGATGGACGACATGATGTCTCCTTCCAGTTGGTGGAGTCGCGACTCGACGGCGGCGAGCTGCTCGCTTTCGGCGGCTAGGGCGCTGGTGAGCGCCTCGCGGCGTCGCTCCAGCACGGACCGCAGGGCGGCCCGCTCGTCGTCGGCGGCGATCACTTCGGCCGCGTCGTGGAGGGAGCATCCGAGGCGCCGCAGCTCGACGATCCGCAGCAGGGTGACAAGCTGCGGGTCGTCGTAGTGGCGGTACCCCGAATGCGGATCGACGTGCGCGGGGGCGAGCAGGCCGATGGCGTCGTAGTGGCGCAGCATCCGCACGCTGACCCGTCCGAAGGCCGCGAATTCTCCGATGGTGTACATGGTGGAAGCCACGCTCGAGCCTGACACAGTGTGAGAGTCAAGGGGAGGCGTAGAATCGCTGACCGTGCCTCACATGACCAGCCCGTACGACGTCTCCGTGCACGATGTCATGCACCGCCCCGGCGAGCTGCGTGAACGCGTGCTCGAGTTCGACGCGCCCGAGCAGTTGGGCGAGTCGGTCGCAGTCGTGAAGCAGGGCACTCCGGTGCGGATCGACCTGCGTCTGGAGGGCCTCCACGACGGCGTGCTGGTGACCGCCGCCATCGACACCGTCGCCTCGGGGGAGTGCGTGCGCTGCCTCGACCCGGTCGAGGTCCCGGTCGAAGTCGACGTTCAGGAGCTTTTCGCGTATTCTGAGGACGAAGCTTTCGACTTCGCGATTCGAGACGATCACGTGAATCTCGAATCCGTCGTGCGGGATGCGGTGGTGCTGGCACTGCCGTTCCAGCCGGTCTGCCGACCGGACTGCCCCGGTCTCGACCCCGTCACGGGGGAGAAGTTGCCGGATGGCGCCGAACGGCAGAGCCGCGAGGTGCTCGACCCCCGGTGGGCGGCGCTTGAGGGCTTCCAGCCCACAACCGACACCGAATAAAGACTCCCGGCGTGCTGCGCCGAACACAGAGAAGAGATAGTCATGGCCGTTCCCAAGCGCCGCCAGTCGCGTGCCAACACGCACGCCCGTCGTTCGCAGTGGAAGGCGACCCCGGTCGCCCTCGTGAAGACCGTCGAGAACGGCAAGGTCACCTACAGCCTCCCGCACCGCGCGAAGGTCGTGGAAGACTCCGCCGGTACTCCGCTGTTCCTGGAGTACAAGGGCCGTAAGGTCGCCGACGTCTGAGTCGCTGCCGTCCGGCAGCGTCACGCCGGGTGGCGAAGACGATCTCACCGAGTTGAACTCGGTGCTGCAGCTCGAGGTTGAACCCGAGCTGCTCACTCTTGCGCTCACGCACCGCTCGTACGCGTACGAGAAGGGCGGCATCGGGCACAACGAGCGCCTCGAGTTCCTGGGCGATTCGATCCTGGGGCAGGCCGTGACGGTCATGCTCTACCTCGAGAACCCGGATGTCGACGAGGGTGAGCTGGCGAAGCGTCGCGCGAGCCTGGTGAGCGCTGTCGCGTTGGCCGAGATCGCCCGCAACATCGAGCTGGGCCGGTACCTGCTGCTCGGTCGCGGTGAGGAGCTCACCGGTGGTCGCGAGAAGGCGTCCATCTTGGCCGACGCCGTGGAGGCGATCATCGGCGCCGCGTACCTGTCGGTGGGTCCGGATGCGGCGACCGCGCTGGTGCTGCGGCTGATCGCGCCGCTGCTGGCCGACCCGAACCGGTTCGGTGCGGCGATGGACCCGAAGACGAGCCTGCAGGAGCTGTCGACCCGACTCGGCAAGGGGTTGCCGCAGTACCGGGTCACCGATTCCGGCCCCGACCATTCGAAGCGGTTCCACGCCGAGGTGGCGCTGGGCGGCGACGCGATCGCCTCCGGCGACGGCACCAGCAAGAAGCAGGCCGAGATGGCGGCGGCGCTCGCCGCGTGGGCCATCCTGCAGCGTCCCAAGCGGTAGTCGCGCCGCACATGCCCGAGCTGCCCGAGGTCGAGGTGGTCCGCAGCGGACTGATCCCGGCGGTCACGGATGCGACGGTCACGCGCGTGGAGGTGCTCGACGAGCGTTCGCTGCGTCGGCATCCGGGGCCCTCCGAGGATTTCATCGAGCGTCTGACGGGCGCCGTGTTCGCGGCGCCGTCGCGTCGCGGCAAGTTCCTGTGGGTTCCGTTGCGCGGTGAGCGCGACGAGGCGCTCGTGGTGCACCTGGGGATGAGCGGCCAGGTGCTGCTGCGCGACGTGGACGCGCCGGTGGAGAAGCTGACCCGCATCGTGTTGTGGCTCGACCAGCCGGCTCACGGCGCCGTCCGGGTCGATTTCGTGGACCAGCGCATCTTCGGCTCGATGGCGCTCGACGCCCTCCTTCCGGCGGCGGACCGCCCGGGGGAGCGGATCCCGGCATCCGTCGCGCACATCGCCCGCGATCCGCTCGACCCGTGGTTCGATGACGCGCTGTTCTTCCAGCGGTTGGCCCGCCGTGACACGACCATCAAGCGTGCGCTGCTCGATCAGACGCTCGTGTCGGGGATCGGCAACATCTACGCCGACGAGGCGCTGTGGGCGGCGAAGGTGCACTACGACCAGCCGACCCGCTCCCTGAGCAGGCCGCGTGCCCGCCTGCTGCTGGCGGAGGTGCGCGAGGTGCTGCGCAAGGCGCTCGCGGAGGGCGGCACGAGCTTCGACGCGCAGTACGTGAACGTCAACGGCGCCTCCGGCTACTTCTCGCATTCGTTGAATGCCTACGGCCGTCAGGGCGAGCCGTGCCCGCGCTGCGGCCGCCCGATCGTGCGCGAGGTGTTCATGAACCGCGGGTCGCACTTCTGCCCGTTCTGTCAGCGCGTGCGAACAAAAGCCGCAGGCTGATTACCAATCTTTGGTAACCTCGCGCTATGGCGCAGAACACCTCCATCAGCCTCGACGAGCACTTCTCCGTCTTCCTTGCCCAGGAGGTCGCTTCGGGCCGGTATCGGTCGGCGAGCGAGGTGGTCCGCGCGGGCCTCCGGCTGCTGGAGGATCAGGAGACGCAGCTAGCGGCACTCCGCGCGGCGCTCGTCGCGGGCGAAGAGAGCGGCGCGCCCGAACCCTTCGACTTCGACGCCTTCATCGCCGCGAAGAAGTCGTGAGGACCTACCGGCTCGCACCCGCGGCGCAGCGCGACCTGTCGGCCATCTGGGATTTCGCCGCAGAGCGCTGGGACCTCGGCCAGGCCGAGACCTACGTGCGAGAAATCGCGGCCGCCGTAGAGCGGGTCGCCGAGGACCCGCACCGGGGCAGGGTGTGCGACGACGTTCGAGAGGGGGACCGCCGGTACAGCATCGGGAGCCACCTTCTGTTCTATGTCGAGCATGAAGCCGGCGTCGACGTGATCCGCATCCTGCACCAGCGCATGGATCCGACGCGGCATCTGTGAGCACGATGGATCGGGCGCGCATGACGCGCGAGCGGAGCGCGTTCCTCAAGGCGGCCCTGGATGCCGTGGTCGGCGGGGGTGCGGCGCCCGAACCTGAGGCGGGGGATGCGTGGCAGCTCGCCATGGCGGCGTTCGTCGCCAGTGAGCGGCTGCTGCCGGAGCGGGCGACCGAGCTCGCCGTCGCGGCGATCGCGGCGCTGACGCCGGAATCGGACCCGGAGGTGCGGGTGGCGGCGTACGCGGCGCGTGCGTTCGCGTCGTCGGCGGAGCTCCACCCCGGCGACTGGACCGCCGTCGCACCGGGGCTCACCGCCACGGGCGACCCGATCGCCGACGCGCTTCCCGTGCTCGACCTGCTGGGCGCGGGCGACGCCGCCGCGTTCGCCCGCTACCTGCTGGCGGAGGCGGCGCTCACCACGGGCCGGGTGGGTCTCGCCGCCGGGCTTCCGCTTCCGGACGAGTCCGCCTTCCTCCTCCGCGACGGGCGTCCGCATCCGTTCGGTGTCGTCTTCACGGTGCTGCGGGTGCGGGCCGCTGCGTTCAGCGGCCGGATCATGGAGGCACAGCAGGCGGTCGACGGCGCCACCAGCGAGGTGCCGCTGCTGAGGCTCCTGCTCGACGCCACCAGTTCCCTCGTGCACGGCAACGCCGCCGACCCGCAGCGCACCCGCGCCCTCGCCGAGCGGGTGCGCGCCCAGAATCCGCGACCCGAGACCCGCATCGCCGCCGGATGTCACCTGCTCGCCGCCTACGGACTGATCGCGCTCGACGACCTGCGCGGCGGCGCCGAACTGGTGCTCGCGGCGGGCGGCGACGCCGACCTCGACCGCCTCATGGTCGTCGACCGTGCGATCGGCTTCGAGCTGCTGGTGAACGCGGCCGACGCCGACGGCGACCCGGATGCGGCGGAGGCGTGGGCGGCGCGGGCGGAGGGTCTCGCGGGCAGCCCGATCTGCGACGCGTCGCTCGAGCGCACCCGCAGCCGCATCCTGCTGGTGCGCGGTGACACCGAGGGGGCGGCTCGGGCGGCGGAGCGCGCCGCCGCGCTCGCCCGCGCGGAGGGGCGGATGATCGAGGCCGCCGAATCGGAGCGGCTC
>JAEWJX010000088.1 GCA_023386365.1 Actinomycetes bacterium
CTTCGGGAGCCTCGGTCAGGCTCATGCGGGCGCCCCCGCGGCGACCGCCGGGCGCGCCGGGGCGGCGCTCGCGGTGCCTGCCCGGCCGACCAGCCACACCACCAGCAGCGCGGTCGCGGCGAGCACGAGCCGCACCGCGATGAACCACGGCAGCACGAAGGTCCACGCGTCGCGGACGAGCGGCGCGGCATCCGGGGCGAGCTCCTTCGGCGGCGTCACCTCGGCCACCAGGTGCAGGTACGTCCACTGACCGGCGCCGTCGAGCACCGTCGAGACGGTGCGCCGCTCGCCCGGCTTGAGATCCTTCACGGCGATCGGTTCGGCGACCGCGACGGGCACGCCGAACGGCCCCTCCATGGAGAACTGCACGGTCGTGTCGAAGGTTTCCGCCGATGCGTTGCGCACCACGATGCTCGTCTCGAGGGCGGCGCCGAAGGTGTCCCACGACCAGCCGGCCTGAGACTGCACGCCACCCACGTAGAGCAGGCCGTCGATGCCGGTCTCGTCCGGTTCGGGTTCGGGTTCGGCGCCGGGTTCCGCGGGGGTGTCCCCGCCGCCGCCGGATGAGCCGGAGCCACCGCCCGACCCCGTTCCCCCGCCGTTCGTGTCCGGTGACGGGCTCGGCGTCGGGGATGCGGTCTCACCGCTCGGCAGCACCGTCACCGTCAGCGAGAACCCGTCGGGGTCGGCGGGGTTCTCCGCCGCGAAGGCGACGGATGCGCCTCCCGCCGCTCCGACGAACCCGAGCACGAGCGCCGCCGCGACGATGGGGCGACGACGGATCATGGCGTCGGCTGCCCGGGGCCGGTTCCGGCGCCGACGGGCTCCGCCGACGTGTCCGTCGCGTCGCCCTCTTCGGCCTTCCGGCGGGCTTCGGCTTCGGTGTACGCCACCCACGCGGCGGCGCGCTTCTCGTCGCCGCGACGGCGCAGTCGCAGCACCAGCCACACGAGGAACGCGACGGCGACGATCGCCAGCAGCCACCACGGCCAGGCGATGACGACGGCGTCGCGCGACACCTCACGCAGCTGACCCAGTTCGAGGGCGCCCGGGTCGGCCGTCGGCACCAGGCGCACGTACGCGTCCAGGTAGCCGAGCTGCGCCACCCCCGGGAGCGTCACCGAGACGATGCGCGACCCGCCGGGCAGCAGTTCGGGCAGCTCCTGCCGCACGAGGGCGGTCGCCCCGATGCCGAACCAGGTGTTCACCCCGAACACCATGTCGGCCCCGAGCGCCACGTTGCCGGTGTTCGTGATGGTGGTGGTCACCTCGACACTGCCGTCGAACGGGTTCACGACCTGCTGGTAGCCGGCGTCGAAGCCCTGCACGGCGAGTCCCACCTGCAGTTCGCCGGGGACGCGCAGGTAGATGCGGGTGGCGACGCGGCGGTCGACCACGATGGTGCCGTCGGGCGAGATCGCCGAGATGACGATGCCGCCCGCGTGGTCGCCGGGGGTCGCGTCATCGGGGACGCTCACGGTGAACAGCACGACCTGCTCCTGGCCGGGGGCCAGGTCGAGGGTCATGCGCGGCTGCCCGTCGAAGGTGATCCAGGTGCCCACGTCGGTGGGCTCCTCGACGGTGTCGAGCAGCGCGAAGTCGCCGGCGTCGTTGTTGAACGCGTCGGTCGCGAACACGGTGATCTTCTGCTGGGTGGTGCCGGCGTTCTTCACCACGTAGGCGTCGGTGAGCTTCTGCCCGGGCGACGCCTGGTAGTCGAAGCGGGTGCGTCCGTCGCGGGCGACGCCGTCGGAGGGCGAGCCGGAGAGACCGTCGACGTCGTCGGCGTGAGCGACGGTCGGGGCGGAGAAGAGTCCGGCGAGCAGCGCTGCGGAGAGCGCGATGATGAGTGCGATCCGGGCGTTCGGGCGCAGTCGGATTCGGGTTGCTGCTGAGGGCACGATGTATTGATCCATGCCCAGGCGACGGCGCGGCGACGGGAAGGTGAACGGCCCCCGACATCCGGATGCCGGGAACGCGAGAACGGGCGGGGCCGCGTGATGCGACCCCGCCCGTCCGCGGTGGTGGGACCTTACTTCGAGATGAGCGTGAGCGTCAGCGTCGAGGTGTAGGTGCCTGCCGGCTTGCCGACCGGTGCGACGAAGGTGAGCGCGCCGCCGAGGACGGTGTCACCGACGGTGGCCGCGTTGTCGGCCTCCGCGAAGGTCGACGGGTAGACGGCCGATCCGGCGCTCTGCTCGGCGCCGGCCGACGCACCGGCGGGGCCGGACGCCTTGGACGGCTTGATGCCGAGCTGCTTCTTCTCGATGGTCTCGCCGCCGTTGGTGAAGTCGGTCACCGTCGAGGTGAGCGTCCAGCCCGGGTGCGACACGACGCGCGCGTCGTGCACGGTGATCGCCGGCAGGGTGCCGGTCGAGACCGAGACGCCGTCGACGAGCGTCGGGTTGCCGATCGTCGCGGCGTTGGCGGCCACGGCGAGCGTCAGGCCGGCGTCGGCCGCGGCGAGGGTCTCCGCCGAGAGGGTGATGTCCTCGGTGGCGCAGGATGCCGGGTCGATCACGCACGGGTCCTCGGCGGGGCCGGACTGGTCCGCGAAGGTCCAGTTGCCGGCGCCACCGGGCGCCACGACGATGCTGACGAACTTGACGCCCGCGTCGGCGATCGTGAGGCCGTTGTTCTTCGTGAACGCGAAGCCGAGGCTGTACGTGCCGCCCGCCTTCACACCCGCGAAGTTGCCCACGAGGAAGCTGTCGAGGGTGAGGTTCGGCGCGACGATGTTGCCGCCGATCAGCGGGACGCTGTAGGTGGTGACCCACCCGGCGACGCTGTTCTCCTGGCCCGGGGTGGCGACGAACATCGTCGAGCCGGTGGCGTCGGCGGATCCGACGAACGGCGTGGCGAGGTCGTCGACCGAGTCACCGGGCGACGCGACCACGTTGGTGGTCCACGACATGACGGTGTCGTCGGCGAACAGGTCACCGGTGTTGGCGTCGAGCAGGTAGAACTGCGGCGGGGTGTCGGCGGCCTGGGCGGCGGTGGCCGAAAGTCCGGCGATGCCGACGAGGACCGCGGCGCCGGCGGCGACTGCCGCCAGACCGTTCTTGCGGGTGATCTTCATGTCAATCTCCAATGTGTGGTGGTGATCAGAGGGTGTTGAAGGCGCGCTGGGGAACCGTGGTCGACGGCGCGAGGAATCCGTACTTCGACTTCACCGCTCCGGGCGTCGTGAAGAGCGCGCTGAAGTTGGTGAGGCTGGCACCGGACGGGTTGACGAGGGCGGCGAGCTTCGCGTCGTACTTCGGGTCCGCAGAGTTGATGCGGGCGAACTCGACGACGAGGTAGGTGTCGCGACCGAACGTGGTGTTGGCGTAGTAGCCCGAGCTCGGCACGAGGCTCGAACCGGTGCCGGTGTAGGGCACCTGACCGGAGACGGCGCTGCCGAGGAGGGCACCGGCGCTCGAGGTCGAGTTCGACGGCGTGGCGCCGTTGGCCTGCGCCACCCAGCTGGCGACCGAGAACGGGATGATCTCACCGGTGTTGATGACGGTGGCGTCGTTCTCGGGGAGCGTGGTCGCCGTGCCGTTGGTGCACGCACCGGGCGTGGTGACGCCGATCGCCGAGAGGAAGAACGAACGCGTGCCCGACGTCGACTGCGGGAGACGCGGGGTCACCGCGACGCCGTCGATGGTGGTGAGGGTGCACTCGTAGACCTGCTTGAGCGTGGCCGCGTCGAGCGTCGCCCAGGCGCCGGTGCCGCCCTTGTAGGCGTACGAGACGGCGTCACGCGCGTAGGGCACGTACGAGAGCAGGCCGGTGGTCGACGCGTTGGCGCCGGGGCCGCTCGAGGAGCGCGCGATGTCGACCTGGCCGGTGATGACCTTGGCGGGCGAGCCGTACGGGTTGCCGGTGATCGAGGCGCGGAGCGCGTTCACGCCGGCACCCGAACCCGCCGGACGCGTGAAGTACGCGCCACCGGGCTTGGTCTGGATCAGGGGCGAGCCGAACGCGTCGAACGAGCCGAGCGTGGTGTTGGCCGACGTCACACGCACCGTGGTTCCGGTGATGTTGGTGCTGTTGATCAGCGCGTTGGTGGAGTCCTGCAGGGTGTCGGAGCCGACCAGCACGTAGCTGTTCGAGACCGGCTCCGCCGAGGCGGGGAACGCGACGGCCGCACCGGCGATCGCGACACCGAGGGCCGCGCCGAGAGCGACGACCTTCTTGGTCTTCACTTGAGTGGTTTCCTTTCGTGGGAACTGCAGGACGAGTGCGCGGATGCGACTCGCTTCGTGAACCCGGCGGTCACCGGGGGCTCCAGGGCAGGACGCGCCTGCGGCTGACGAGACGGACGGCGACGGCCGCCGCGATCCCGGCGATGAGGCTCACCGGGAGGGCCGCCGGGAGGCCGCCCACGTCGGGGTCGTCGGGGGTTGCGGCGCCCATCAGGTCGCCGGCGAGGTCGCCCGTCGCGTCGGGGTTGGTGACGGGCGGCACCGACGTGTCGCCTCCGCCCGAGCCGTACCCGCCGCCGGTGTCGCCGCCGCCTCCGCTCGGTGCGGGGGTGTCGGTCTTGCCGGTGGTGATGAGCACCGCCGCGGCGAGGCCGCGCTCGCGCCACGCGGTGGGCAGCGGCGCGTAGCCGGCCGGCAGCTGGCCGTCGCTCGTGCCGGGTGTCTGACCGGCACCGACGGCGTAGGCGATGAACTTGGCGTAGTCGAGGCGCAGAGCCTTGTCGGGGATGCCCGGGTTGGCTGCCGCGTACACCGGCATGGTGAGCGGGTAGGCGGTGGTGGCGCCCTTGGCGGTCGCCGACGTCGGGTCGAATCCGAGTACCTGCGGCTGGCCCGGGTCGGCGGTCATCGCGGCGGCGGCGGCCAGGAGGCCCGCCTCGGTGGGTGCGACGTAGCGACCTGCCGGGTTGCGCAGTTCGGCGGTGAACACCTGGTACTTGGCAGAGGATGCCGTGTCGGAGAGGCCGAGCACCCGCTGCTGGCCGGGCAGCGACCGCGGCGCCTTGCCGTACTTCGGCGGGATGCTGATCGAGTCCCAGGCGCCCAGCAGCTGCCCGTCTCCGCGCAGCGTGAGGTAGGCGGCCATGTCGAAGTCGTTCACGTACGGCCGCCAGGTGACGACGTTCACGGGTCCCGCCTGCGGCGTCTCGACCTGCTCGGTGGGGTCGGCTTTCGGGAAGTCCTCGCGGGGGTACGTCATCGCCGCCCCGGAGGGGTTCGCGGATGCCGTGGTCGAGTAGTAGGGGTTCACTTTCGTGCCCCACGGGTCGGCCTTGCCGCCGAGGAAGGCTTTCGCGTCGGCGTCGGCGAGCACGTAGGTCCACAGCGCCCACGCCGCATCCGTGCGCCCCTGTGGCACGAGCAGGTCGGCGAGCGACGGCGCCACGAGCGCCTGGTGCCGCCACTCGGGGTCGTTGATCTCGAGGAACTCCTCGTCGAAGGTGAGGGTGCGCGGGTTGGTTCCGAGGTGCGTCTTATCGGCGTCCGTCGGCAGGGAGTCGGTGTATGAGTTGGTGAGCAGTTTCGCCACGAGCCGCGGCGTCAGCTTGAGCGAGGTGAGCGGCAGGCGGGCGCGGTCTTTCGCCTCCGCCGGGGTGTCGGGACCGGCTTTCGGTTCGCGGTCGACCGCGAAGGTGACCGACACACCGGACAGCGCGACGGGCGCGTAGATGAGTTCGTCTTCGACCTCGCCCTGCAGCGCCCGCGAGGTGAGGGCGAGCGGTGCCTGGTCCATGCCGTTCGCGGCCAGCAGCGCGTCCGACTCGGTGCCGGTGAGCGCCGAGTAGACGGCGCCACCGGATGCGGTGCAGAGCGCCGGCTGCCACGACTGGATGGCGCCGGAGGCGAGTTCGCTGCCCGCCACCTGGCGTTCGGCGGCGCCGATCGGGCACCGCACGCCGATCGGCTTGAAGTCGAGCTTCACCGCGATGGAGTGCTTCCACGAGTCCCAGAACAGACCCGACTGGGTGATGCTGGGTCCGCCGTTGTCGGCGGTCCCGCGCGGGATCACCACCAGCCAGCAGGACTGGCCGACCGTGTCGGCGCCGGTGCCCTGCGGGGTGCCGCAGCCGAGCCCGGGGGCTTGCATCGCGGTCTGCACCTCGAAGGTGGTGGAGCCTTCGCCGTTGGATCCGGTGCCGGCCCACGACACCTCGTTGGTGGTGAGGCGGGTGAAGAACGGGTTCGTGTTCACGTCGACGTCGACCTGCACGCCGTCGACGATCGAGGCGACCTTGTCGCCGGTGACCGATTCGAACGGGATCGACGTGTAGGTGGGGCGGGCGAAGCCGTCGCCCATCACCGTGTATGCGGCGTCCTCGGCGGCCGGCCACGCGTCTTCGCGGTAGTTGTCGCGCGTCGACCCGGGCAGGTTCACTCCCCCGAACTGGCAGCTGGTGCGGTCGGGTCGGGTGGGGTCGGCGGGGTCGGCGCGCCAGCACTGCGCGAACTGCAGGAAGTCTTCGCCGCCGGTCTGCTGGCTGGGCACGGTGGACTTCTTGCCGCCGGTCCACGAGATGCGGATGCCCTGCGCCACCAGGTCCTCGGTCTGCGAGACGGTCACCGCGAGGTCGGGGAACGGCGCGTTCGCGGCGTCCGGGTCGAGTTCGGCGGTCGTGATGGTGACGCTCGAGCCCCCCGCGGCCGTGGCTTCCGATGCCGGGACTACGACACCGCTCAGCGTCAGCATCCCGAAGACGGCGCCGCCGACGAGCACGCCGGTGAGGCCGGATCGCATCGACGTCGATCGCCAGGTGGTGGTGGTCACAGAGGCTCCAGGGGATGTTCGCGGCTCGGGTGGGCGCGACGTGCGTCACGCTAAGGACGGTCGGTGTAGCGCGGATGAACGATGCAGGAACGGGCGCTCCCGCGGGTGTGTCCTAGCCCTCTCGGGTGCCTGAGCCGCGGGAGGCCCTCAGCCGCCGCGAGATGAACGGCGGCAGCACGATGAGCGCGACGAGCAGCACGGCCGCGGCGAACATCGTCCACTGGGTGGGGCCGACGCCCGGGTCGCCGAGGCTGAACGGCTTCGACTGGGCGCTGCCGGCGATGCCGCCACCCGATCCGTCGCCGAAGCCGCCGTCGGTGCCGGACCCGTCGGTGGACCCGTCACCGGTGCCACCGGTGCCGTCACCTTCGGTGCCGCCGTCGCCGTTCGCGCCGCCGCCTCCGCCGGTGGGGGTGTCGGCCGCGCCGCCGGTGCCGGTGGCGCACTGGGTGGCGCCCTTCTTGTCGCACTCGGGCGGCTGCGGGGCGGTGGCGGCGAGCTGGTTGTTGGCGGGCGAGTCACCGGGTTTGAAGGTGGGGTTGTTACATTTGGCGGTGTCGACGCCTGCGGCGCCGGCGCCGGGGATGCGTTTGATCTGGTCGGATCCGGCGAGCACCAGGTTCATGGGCAGCGGCGAGTAGCCGAGCGCTGCCGCCTGCTGCTGCCCCTCGCACAGCAGGTATCGGGTGAAGGCACCGAGGGTGTTGCCTTTCGCCTCGGTGAAGATGCCCGCCACCTGGGTGGGCACGATCATGTACGAGTAGCTCGACAGCGGGTAGGTGCGCTTGTCGCCGCTGGCGTACACGTCGTCGAGGATCTGCGTGAGGTAGTCGGCGCCGGGGGTCGTGTTGATGCGGGCCTTCATGAGCGCCACGGCGACGGCGGGGGCGGTCGGCTCCACGTAGTAGCCGGCGGCGTTCAGCACCTTCGCCACCGGGAAGCCCGACTTGAGCGCGTACGAGTACTCGACGTAGGTGATCGCCCCTTCGCCGTAGTTCTGCGACACGTAGCCGGCCACACCGAGCGAGCCGTTCTGCGCCTTCGCGCCGCTGAAGGTGGGGTACTGCGAGGTGAGGCCGCACGGCGTCGGTCGCCCCACCTTCGCGCAGAACGCGTTCCAGGTGCCCGACTGCTGCTTCGACATCCACAGGGTGAACTGGGCGGTCGAGCCGGAGCCGTCGGATCGCACCACCGGCGTGATCGACTTGTCGGGCAGGGCGAGGGCCGGGTTGTCGACCTTGATGGCGGGGTCGTTCCATTTGGTGATCACGCCGGTGAAGATCTTCGCGATCACCTCGCCGGAGAGGCGCAGGTTGGTGACCCGCTTGCCGCCGATCTGCAGGTTGTACATGAACGCGGTGCCTCCGGCCACGATCGGCATGTAGGCGTAGCCGTTCTTCGGCGACTCGGGGGCGGAGCCGTCTTCGGGGCGCGACTGGAACGGGATCTCGCTCACCGCGAAGTCGACCGTCCCGGCGATGAAGTCGCGGCGGCCGGCCGACGAGCCGACGCCCGAGTAGTTGACGGTCATGCCGTAGTTGGAGGCGACGTTCTTGCGCCACTGGTCGAGCGCGTTCTGCGACCATGTGGAGCCGGTGCCCGTGATGGGCAGGTAGGTGGCCGCTTCGGCGGTGTGCCCGGGCGTCGACGCGAGGCCGAACGCGAGGGCGACGACGAGGATGACGCGGGCGATGCGGCTCACTGGGGGTCTGCTTTCTGAGCGGTGTCGGGTGCGGATGCGGATGCGGATGCGGGGGCCGGCGCGGGCGGCGAGTGGCGCTCCGCCATGCGGGTGGCGTCGCGCAGCGAGGCGGCCTGACTGCGCCGCTGCTGCGCGGGCGACAGCTGGCCGGGCGGTCGCCCGCCGATCACGCGGGCGATGCTGAACAGGGTGAGCACGAGCAGGAGCAGCACGGCTGCGGTGCCGAAGCCGCGGGCGATCATGGTGGGCTCCGGCGAACGCACGAAGTCGAACACCTGCAGCGGCAGCGAGATCATCGGGCCGGTGAACGGGTTGAAGGTGAGCACGGCGGTCACCCCCGAGGTGAGCAGCACGGGCGAGGTCTCGCCGATGCCGCGCGCGGTGCCGAGGATCACAGCGGTGACGAGCCCCGAGCGCGCCGTCGGCAGCACCACCCGCCAGACGGTGCGCCACCGTCCCGCGCCCAACGCGTACGACGCCTCACGCAGGTTGCCGGGTACGAGCCGCAGCACCACATCCGAGGCGCGGATCACGATCGGCAGCATCATCACCGTGATCGCGAGGGCCGCCGCGAACCCCGACCGCTGGTGGGTCACCAGCTGGATGATCGCCGCGTACACGAAGAGCCCGGCGACGATCGACGGCAGCGCGGTCATCGCATCCACGATGGTGCGCACGAACCGCGCGAACCGGCCGCCCACCTCGTTCAGGTACACGGCCGTGGCGATGCCGAGCGGGATGGTGATCGCCAACGCGATCGAGATCTGGATGAGCGTGCCGACGATGGCGTGCAGGATGCCGCCCTCGGTGAGCGGGTCGAGCGGGCCCGCGAACTCCATCGACTGGGTGAAGAAGTTGGGGTGGAACCAGATCGCCTCCCGCCCGCGCACCAGCGTGAACGCGACCACGAAGACGAGCGCGCCGAACAGGATGACGCCGGCAGACACCAACAGCACCGTCGCCACCCGGTCGGCGATGGTCTGCCGGTCGCCGAGCAGCGACGTGAGCAGCACGTAGAAGCCGATGAACGCCAGATACGACACCACGACCCAGCCGACGAGCCCGGTGAGCGGCGTCACCCATCCGAACAGCAGCGTCGACGTCGCGAGCCCCGCTGCTCCCGCGCCGAGCAGGTCGAACCGCTCCTCGAAGGTGGCGCTGCGCAGTCGCCGACGCTCCCCCACCTCGCCCTCGCGCACCGGGGTGGTGGTGCGACGCAGGGTCGTCACATCGCTCATGTCAGCCCTCCGACTGTGCGCCGGAACGCGAACGGGCCACGATCGACGAGGCCGAGAAGTTGATCACCAGGGTCAGCAGGAACAGCACCAGCCCCGCCGCCATCAGGGCGGAGAGCGCGAAGTCGCTGGCCTCGCCGTAGCGCAGGGCGATGAGCGCCGACACCGAGTTGGTGCCCGACTTCAGCACCTGCCAGTTGATGGTGAAGATGGGCGAGATGATCATGTAGACGGCGATCGTCTCGCCGAGCGCGCGGCCGAGGCCGAGCATGGTGCCGCCGATGATGCCACCGCGTCCGAACGGCAGCACCACCGTGCGCACCATGCCCCACCGGGTGGCGCCGAGCGCGAGAGCCCCCTCGCGTTCGCCCACCGGCGCCTGCGAGAACGCCTCCCGCATCACGGACGTCATCGTCGGCACGATCATCAGCCCCACGACGATCCCCGCGATGAACGCGGACGACGTGAACGCGCTGTCGTCGGTGAGGGTCGCACCGCTGTCGTCGGTGACCCGGAAGATGGGGATCCACCAGAAGTACGTCGAGATCCAGCGGGCCACCGGAATGACGTTGTCCTGCAGGAAGAACACGCCCCACAGGCCGAACACGATCGACGGCACCGCCGCCATCAGGTCGACGAGCGACACCAGCATGGAGCGCATCCGCCCGCGGGCGATCTCGGAGAGCAGCAGCGCGGTGCCGATGGCCAACGGCACCGCCACCGCGAGGGCGACGAGACCGATCGTGACAGTGCCGAACAGGATCGCGGCGACACCGAACTCCCCCGTCTCGGGCGACCACTTCTGTTCGGTGAGGAAGCCGAACCCGGCCACGCTCAGCGCATCCGTCGCCCGCAGGGTGAGGAACAGGCCCACCGCGAGCATGACGGCGACGGTGATCGTGCCTGCCGCGAACGCCGTGCGGCGGAACACGGCGTCGGCGAACGACGGCTTCGGCTCGAGGGTGCGGGGCGTGGGGGCCTCGCCGGGCAGCATGATCTTCTCGACCACCTGCGACCGGCCGGTCATCGGGTGTCCCCCCCGGCGACGGTGAGCTCCTCGCCCGCGCGGCGCGGGTCGACGGCGAGCTGGTCGAGGCCGAGGCGCGCCGAACGCAGCGACTCACGGCGGTCGCGTTCCATCGCGTACCAGCGGGCGCACGTCATCGCGGGCGTTCCGTCGTCGAGTAGCAACCATCCGTAGCCGCGGCTCGACTCGAGCCGCACCATCCGGGGGGCGAGGGTGTCGCGTGCCTCCACGAGCTTCTCGATGTCGGCCCACCCCTCGTCGACGCTCGCGAACCCGGATGCGCTGCGCGCGAGCACGCGATGGTTGCCCGCGGCGAGGGTCCACACGTAGACGGGGCCGTCGACGACGGATGCCTGCTCGGCGGGTGCGCCGGTCAGGCGGGAGATGTGGTGGATCCAGGAGGCCATGCGGATCTGATCCGTCGGATCGATCCGGATGAACTGGAACCGGGCACCGGTCGACATCGGTCAGCGGCCTCGGGGAGCTCGGGTGGTGGTACCCCGCCGGGTTCAGCGGGCGAGGAGAGTCAACGACTCCCGGCTGAACCAGACCATCCGTGCGGATGCACAGCCGCCCTCGCGCAGGTGAACAACGGGTGGCGCGCGGCGGTCAGACGATGCGCGCGCCGTGCACCGGCCCGGTGGCCCGGACGACGTTGAGGCGGGCCGCGGAGAGTGCCACCTGCAGTTCGAGTGCCGAGTCGACGTCGGCGGTGAGGAAGGCGACGGTGGGCCCCGACCCGGAGATGATCCCCGCGAGGGCGCCGTTCTGCTCCCCCAGTTCGAGCACATCCGACAGCGACGGCTCCAGGTGCAGCGCGGCGGCCTGCAGGTCGTTGTGCATCGCGTCGGCGAGCATGTGGGCGTCGCCGGCGCGCAGCGCCTGCAGCACGTTCGTCTCGACGGTGGGGCGCGGGTCGGCGGGGAAGATGTCTTGCGCGTGGCGGGTGCGGTGCTCGTCGAGCTCGCGGTACACGGCGGGGGTCGACAGGCCGAACTCGGCGAGCGCGAGAACCCAGTGGAATCCGCCCTTCGCGAGGGCGGGTGACAGCTCGTCGCCGCGGCCGGTGCCGATGGCGGTGCCGCCGGTGAGCGCGAAGGGCACGTCGGCGCCCAGCTTGCGGGCGAGCTCCAGCAGTTCGTCGCGCGGGAGGTCGGTGCCCCACAGTGCATCGCAGGCGAGCAGGGTGGCCGCCGCATCCGCCGACCCGCCGCCCATGCCGCCGGTGACCGGCACATGCTTCTCGATCTCGATGCGCGCGCCGCCGGTGTAGCCGGTGCGGGCGGCGAGCAGCCGGGCCGCCTTGATGGCGATGTTGGAACCGTCGAGCGGCACCCGCGAGAGTTCGACGGGGCCGGTGACGTCGACCGAGAAATCGGAAGCCTCGCTGACGCGCACATCCTCGTACAGCGAGACGGCCTGGTAGGCGATGGCGACGTCGTGGTAGCCGGTGTCGTCGATCGCGCCCACCTTCAGGAAGACGTTGATCTTCCCCGGCGCTTTGACGTGCACCGTCGCGCGTCCCGGGGTGGTCATTCCTCCACCCTAGGGGAGGTGGACAGGTCAGTCCGTCCGCACCACTCGCAGGAAGTCGGCGACGGTCAGCTGTTCGCCGCGCAGCGTCGGGTCGACACCCGCCGCCTCGAGGCGTGCGGATGCGGCGGCCGAGCCGCCGAGGGCGTCCGCGAGAGACTGCCGCAGCATCTTGCGCCGCTGCCCGAACGCGCCGTCGATGAGGGCGAAGGTGGCGACACGTTCCTCGTCGGTACCCGGCTGCTCACCGGCCTGGAACCCGACGAGCACCGAGTCGACGTTCGGCACCGGCCAGAACACCTGGCGGCTGATGGTGCCGGCGAGCGACCATGTGCCGTACCAGGAGGCTTTCACCGACGGCGAGCCGTAGACCCGCGATCCGGGGCCGGCCGCCAGCCGGTGGCCGACCTCCGCCTGCACCATGACGAGCGCGGAGCGCAGCGACGGCACCACATGCAGCAGGTGCAGCAGCACCGGCACGGAGACGTTGTACGGCAGGTTGGCGACCAGACGAGTCGGCTCGCCCGGTACGCCGTCGACGCGCAGCGCATCCGCGGCGATCACGTCGAGCGGGGCCCCGGGCTGCATGGTCTCGACGGTGTGCGGCAGCTGTTCGGCGAGCCGCTTGTCGATCTCGATGGCCGTCACCCGGGCGCCCGCCTCCAGCAGGCCGAGGGTGAGCGATCCGAGTCCCGGGCCCACCTCGACCACGTGGTCGCCCTGCTCGACCTTGCCTGCGCGCACGATCTTGCGCACCGTGTTGCCGTCGACGACGAAGTTCTGTCCCAGCTTCTTGGTGGGCTGCAGGTCGAGTGCGTCGGCGAGGTCGCGGATCTCGGCCGGGCCGAGCAGCGCGCTCACGCGGGGTCCGGGGTCTCGAACGGGCCGGGGGGCGCGTCGACCGGCTCGTCGTCCCAGTGGCCGTACACGGCTTCGGTGTTGGAGGAGATCTGCGCGGCCAGCATCGACGCGTCGGTGCCGAGGTGGGCGGCCATCGCGCGGAGCGTGTGCGGGATCAGGTACGGCGCGTTCGGGCGTCCGCGGAACGGGGTGGGGGTGAGGTACGGCGCGTCCGTCTCGATGAGGATGCGGGAGCGCGGGATCACCTCGAGCGCGTCGCGCAGGTTCTGGGCGTTCTTGAACGTGACGGTGCCGGCGAACGACAGATACCAGCCGCGCTCCGCCACGAGCTGCGCGAACGCGGCGTCGCCGGAGAAGCAGTGGAACACGACCCGGTCGGGGGCACCCACCCGGTCGAGGGTTTCGACGATCTCGGCGTGGGAGTCGCGGTCGTGGATCTGCAGCGCCAGGTTGTGCCGTCTCGCGATGTCGATGTGCGCCTCGAAGGAGCGGTACTGCGCGTCGCGGCCCGCCTCGTCTTCGGTGCGGAAGAAGTCGAGCCCCGTCTCGCCGACGGCACGCACGCGCGGACGGGATGCCAACTCGTCGATCCCGGCGAGGTGGTGCTCGAGCGCGCCCGTCGTGAGCAGTTCGGGTGCCTCGTTCGGGTGCAGCGCGACGGCGGCGAGCACCCGCGGTTCGTGGGCGGCCACATCCGCGCTCCACTGCGAGGTGGCGAGGTCGGTGCCCACCTGCACGACGCCGCGCACCCCCACGCTGGAGGCGCGGTCGAGGTGCTCGCGGTAGTCGAGCGGCTGCCCGCCGTCCGCGATCTCCAGGTGGGTGTGGTTGTCGTAGACGGGGACGATCAGCGCCTCGGGCAGGGGCGGGTAGTCCCGGGGAGGCCCGTCCGGGGCTTCCCTCGCGCGCAGGAACGCGTCGGTCACGCCGCTCCCGTGGCGGCCGTGTCGGCCTCCTCGATGCGCGGGAACAGCGCCTCCAGGGGTTGCACCACGGACCCGGCGGGCAGCTGGCCCCAGCCGCCGGCCTCACGCAGCCGCTGCTCGGTGAGGGCACCGAGCGACGCTTCCGCCCCGAGGGCGGTCCACAGCTTGAGGGTCGCCTTCGGGGTCACCGGGCTCAGCAGCACGGCGAGCGCCCGCAGACCCTCGGATGCCGTGTACAGCACCGTGCCGAGGCGGGCGCGGTTCGCGTCGTCCTTGGCGAGCACCCACGGCTCCTGGTCGGTGATGTAACCGTTCAGTTCGTCGACGATCGTCCAGATCGCGGCGATCGCCTCGTGGATGGCGAACCGCTCGATCGCGGCGTCCGCATCCGCCGTCGCCGCAGCCACCGTCGCCTGGATGGCCAGGTCGGCATCCGTGTACTCGGCGGGGGCGGGCAGCACGCCGTCGTAGTAGCGGCCCACCATCGCGACGACGCGCGAGGCCAGGTTTCCGAAGCCGTTCGCCAGTTCGGCCTGGTAGCGGGCCGACAGGTCTTCCCAGCTGAAGGAGCCGTCCTGGCCGAACGTGATGGCGCGGAGGAAGTAGTAGCGGAACGCGTCCGACCCGAACGTGTCGGTGATCTGGTGCGGGGCGATGCCGGTGAGTTTCGACTTCGACATCTTCTCGCCGCCGACCAGGAGCCAGCCGTGGCCGAACACCTTGTGCGGCACGGGGAGGCCGGCGGCGATCAGCATCGCCGGCCAGATGACGGCGTGGAAGCGCGCGATGTCTTTACCGACCAGCTGGTAGGCGGGCCAGCGGCGGGCGAACTGCTCGTCGTCGACGCCGTAGCCGACCGCGGTGACGTAGTTGAGCAGCGCCTCGAACCACACGTACACGACGTGGGTGTCGTCCCACGGGATCTTGATGCCCCAGTCGAAGCTGGAACGCGAGATCGACAGGTCGGCGAGACCCTGCTTCACGAACTGCACGATCTCGTTGCGCACGCTCTCCGGCTGCACGAAGTCGGGCTGGTTCTCGTACAGGTCGAGCAGCTGCTGCTCGAACTGGCTCATGCGGAAGAAGTAGTTCTTCTCCTTCAGGATCTCGACCGGGCGCGAGTGGATGCGGCACACCAGCTGGCCCAGGTACTCGCCCGACTCGGCGGTGTCGAGGTCGTCGAGCTGCTTGTACTCCTCGCAGCCGACGCAGTAGTAGCCCTCGTACTCGCCCGAGTAGATGAAGCCTTCGTCGTACAGCTTCTGCAGGAAGATCTTCACCGCGTGCTCGTGGCGTTCGTCGGTAGTGCGGATGAAGTCGTCGTTGGCGATGTCGATGGTCTTCAGCAGCGGCTTCCACGCCGACTCGACCAGCTGGTCGGCCCACTGCTGCGGCTCGACCCCGTTCGCCACGGCGGTGCGCAGGATCTTCTGGCCGTGCTCGTCGGTGCCGGTCAGCAGCCAGGTGTCGTCGCCCGCTTGGCGGTGCCAGCGCGCGAGGACGTCGGCCGCCACCTCCGTGTACGCGTGGCCGATGTGCGGCACGTCGTTGACGTAGAAGATGGGGGTCGCGATGAAGAAGCTCTCGCCGGAAGGCATGGGGACGATTCTATTGGGCGGGCGCGTTTCATGACGGCGCCGGCCAAAAGGTAACCCCGCACCCCTCAGATCTCGTCCTCTCGCGCGAGTTTCGCCCCGATTCGCTCGCCGAGCGCCGTGAACTCGCCGACCAGCTCCGCCCACGGCACCGGATACGCGCGGATCGACGACAGTTGCACCGCCCGAAGTTTCCCCTGCCACGCCAGCGTGATCGCCATCGCCTCCTCTCCCCGGACGAATTCCGAGAACTCGGACGCGAGAATCCCGTCGACGGTGGGTGTGGCGCCATCGAGGCGGATGAAGCCGAGTGACGCAAGCGTGTCGGCGACCGCTTGGGCGTCGATGGGACGCGCTCGCTCAAGGTTCTCAATGCGTGAGCCCGCCCGCGCCAGCAGTAGCTCATCACCCACGAGCCCGTCGTCCGTTGGGGGCGGATCGTCGCTTTGCGCCTCCCGCTCCAGCTGGAACTTCAGGGTTCGTTCGTTGGTCCACAGGTACGGAGAGAGCACCGAGGTGCCACGAGGCAACGCCTCGATGCGCTCTCGCTCGCTGTCCGGGCACCACAGTGTGCCTTTCAGCGCGGCTGTGCGGAGATAATCTGCAGCTCTGGCGCCAGGCTCATCAAGCGTCCAGAGGACGTTGTAGCAGTAGTCGAGCGGGTAGCTCGTCCGCTCGTTGCCGAGCCGATCGCGGTAGACCATCACCGTCTTCTGATGGTCAGCGAAACCCCGCTGCACGAGAACACGCCAGGAGACCTCATCGAAACAGTGGAGGGCGACTTCGAACAGATAGTGAGCGAGCAACTCCGACAAGTGCCCCTGAGCAGGCACGTCCGCGTCATGCGCGTGTACAGCCATCCGGCGGAACTGCGGATTCACTGGCATGAAGTCGAAGTTGTGGTCCACTACGTCGAGCGCCCATTGCCACAGAGGGACCAGGCTGTCGGGCGTGCCATCGAGGGCGGCGAGATCGACACCGGCCTCGGTCAGCAGTCTCGCCAACTCCGCCAGCCGAGGTTCGTGGTCCGCCTCGATGCGAGCGCGGTACTTTTCCGCGTCGGCGCGGGTCAGCTGTGCGAATGTCACGGCCGCAACTCTCGCATGTCTGGTGGTGGCGGGCCTGGTGGGGGCCCGCGCGCCGGGCGTAGCCTCGGAGCATCGCCACGTCGAAGGATGCCTCACGTCACGTCGGAGCGGTCCGGCGGGGGGCGATCGCGGCCATCGGAGCGGCGACCCTCGGTGCACTGGTTCTCCTCCCGGCGGTGAGTGCGCAGGCCGACGACATCCTCGCCTGCCGGTTCGGCACGCAGCAGGTGTTCGACGTGCAGTGGGGAAGCGACGGCACCACGCTCTCGACGAGCGGCTTCGCCTACCCGATGAGCAACTTCGGGATGTTCGCACCCACCCCACCCGCCACCCGCTTCGATTCGACGACCCTCGCGGTGGGCGACTACTTCCAGTTCTTCGAGAGCACCACCGATCCGGGCACACTCGGTCTGCGGGTGCACGCCGCCGACGGCACCCTGCGTGGGGTCATCGACGAGACCGGCGACTTTGTGGCGCTGGGCGACGACTTCCTCTTCTACGCCGGCACCGGCGCCTGGGGCACGCTCTTCACCACATCCGAGGGCTTCGCGTTCGGTGATGCCGCCGACTTCGCGATCACCCAGGACGCGCCGACGATGGAACAGGTGCTCGCCTACCAGCAGTGCTCGGATGCCCCGGTGACGCTCCCGGTGATCCTGGCGGGCGCGCCACCGGCAGGCACGGTGGGCGCGACGTACGCGGGGTTCACCGTGCCGGTCGAGGGCAGCGCGGCGTTCACCTTCGCGGTGTCGGGCGGCGCGCTGCCCGACGGCCTGACACTGGACCCGGCGACGGGCGCGATCTCGGGCGTCCCGACGGTCGCCGGCAGTTTTCCGGTGACGATTCTGGTGACGGGGCCCACGGGCACCGCATCCGTCGACTACGTGATCGTGGTCTCTCCGTTGGCGGCGCCAGATGACGCCGGTCTCGCGCCCAGCGGCGTCGATCCGTGGCCGGCGGGGGTGGCGGGCGCGATCCTCGGCGGGGCGGGCCTCGCGCTCCTCGCTGTCGCTTCCGCGCCCCGCAGACGCTGCGCGGGTGCAACCAACGGGAGCTCGTCGGGCGTCAGGACTTGAGGGCCGCCTCGTAGAGTTCGCGGCGCGAGAGGCCGGTGGCTTCAGCCACCTCGGTGGTCGCGTCCTTCAGGCGGGTGCCGGATGCGGTGAGCGCCTTCACCTGCGCGACTCCGTCTTCCAGGGAGGCCGTCGCGGGAGCCGCGCCCTCGACGACGAGCACGATCTCGCCGCGGGCGCCGTCGGCGAACCGCTCGGCGAGTTCGGCGAGGGTGCCGCGGGCGACCTCCTCGTGCAGCTTCGTCAACTCGCGGCAGACGGCGGCGCGGCGGTCGGCGCCGAACGCGGCCGCCGCATCCGCGAGCGCGTCGGCGATGCGGTGCGGCGACTCGAAGAAGACGAGGGTGCGGGGTTCGCCGGCGAGCGCCTTCAACGCCTGAAGGCGGCCCTTGCGCGGCAGGAACCCTTCGAAGCAGAAGCGGTCGGTGGGCAGACCCGACACGGCGAGCGCGGTGAGCACAGCCGACGGGCCGGGGATGGCGGTCACGGTGACGCCCGCAGAGGCGGCGGCAGCGACGAGCGGGAAGCCGGGGTCCGACACGGTCGGCATGCCCGCATCCGACAGCACCAGCACATCCGTGTCGCGGGCGAGCTCGACCAGCTCGGCCGCTTTCGCGGTCTCGTTGTGCTCGTGCAGGGCGATCAGCCGCGGGCGGTTCTCGACCCCGAGCGCCCGCATCAGCTGCACCGTCGTGCGGGTGTCCTCCGATGCGACGATCTTCGCGTTCGTCAACGCCTCGATGAGGCGTCGCGACGCGTCGCCGAGGTTGCCGATGGGCGTCGCCGCGAGGATGATCACCCGACCATCCTGCCTCTCCCCCGCATGCGGCGGGCGTTGAGCGATGCGCGGATACGATTTCGGGCATGGATACGCGCGCGGAGGACGAGACCGCGCGCGCCGACGAGTTCGAGCGGGCCGTGCACGGCGAACCCCCGCGGCCGGCGCCCTCCCCCCTCACCGGCTCGCGGCTCGACGACGCCTGGCAGCGCTGGATGTCGCATCCGGGTGCCCGCCGCGCCTGGGAGTGGGGCGCCCCCGCCGCGGTGATCGGCGTCGCCGCCGCCACCCGCCTGATCGGCCTCGACCATCCGCACCAGATCGTCTTCGACGAGACGTACTACGTGAAGGACGCGTACACGCTCTCGCACCTCGGCTACGAGTCGCGGTGGCCCGACGGCGCCAACGACTCGTTCGCGGCCGGCGACCCCGACGTGTACCTGACCGACGCGTCGTTCGTGGTGCACCCACCGCTCGGCAAGTGGATCATCGCCGCCGGCATGGCCGTCTTCGGCACCGACAATGCGTTCGGCTGGCGGGTGGGCATGGCCGTGGTGGGTGTGCTGCTCGCGGTGCTGACGATGCTCGTCGCGAAGCGGCTGTTCCGATCCACGACGCTGATGGTGGTGGCGGGCGCGCTGATCGCGATCGACGGCAACGCGATCGTCATGAGCCGGGTGTCGCTGCTCGACAACGGCGTCGCCCTGTTCGGGCTGTTGGGCGCCTACTTCGTGCTGCTCGATCGGGGCGCCGTCGAACGTCGCCTCGCCCCCTGGCTGGATGCCCGCGAAGCGGCCGGGAAGCCCACCGACTGGGGTCCCGTGTTCTGGTGGCGCCCCTGGCTGCTCGCGGCGGCGGTCGCGTTCGGATGCGCCACCAGCGTCAAATGGTCGGGCCTCTACTTCCTGGCCGTATTCGGGCTGTACACGGTGGTGTCGGATGCGTTCCTGCGCAAGAGGGCGGGGATCGCGTTCTGGGGCACCGGCACGGTGCTGCGGCAGGCGCCCGTCAACTTCGTGCTGCTGGTGCCGCTCGCGCTCGTCGTCTACCTGGGCACGTGGGTCACCTGGTTCACGACGCAAGGCGGCTACTACCGCCGCTGGATCGAAGACGGAGGCGGCACGGCGTGGTCGGGCGCCCTCTCGTGGGTGCCGTACGACCTGCAGAACTGGTGGCACTACCAGGCCGCCATCATGAACTACCACGTGGGCGAGAACTCCCCGCACCCGTACCAGGCGAACCCGCTCACCTGGCTGTTCCTCATCCGGCCGACGAGCATGCACTACCAGGACCACAACGACGGCACCGCCCAGGCGATCCTCGACATCGCGAACCCGCTCATCTGGTGGGGCGCGACGGCCGCCCTCGTCTACCTGGTGGTGCGCGTGATCCTGAACCTGCGGCGCGGGCTCCCGGTGGCGACGGAGGCGTTCATCCTCACCGGCATGGCCGCCGGGTACCTGCCGTGGATGCTGTACCTGGGCCGCACGGTTTTCCAGTTCTACACGATCGCGTTCACGCCGTTCATGGTCCTCGCGCTGACGGCGGCGCTCGCCGCGATCGCCGGGAGACGCAGCGACCCGGAGCCGCGTCGCGTCGCCGGCCTCACCACGGTGGCCGTGTACCTGGGCGCGGTGGTCGCGGTGTCGATCTTCTTCCTGCCCATGTGGGTCGGGATGCCGATGCCGGTGCCGTTCCTGCAAGCGCACTACTGGCTGCGCAGCTGGATCTGAGGATCATCCTCGGCGCACGCCGCATCATCCGCCCGGCTGACGCCGCGCCCCCGCACCCGTTCGTAACGTGAACGCGGAAAGGGAACACCCATGCGCGCACACGCCACGCTGCGGATCGACGGAGACGCCATCGCCGCGAACACGCGCCTCATCGCCGCCACCACCTCCGCCGAGGTGATGGCCGTCGTGAAGGCCGACGGATTCGGTCACGGCCACGCGGCGCTCCGCGCACTCGACGCGGGCGCCACCCGCCTCGGGGTCGCGAGCATCGAGGAGGCGCTCCCGTTGCGATGGGCGGGGGTGGAGGCGCCGATCCTCAGCTGGCTGAACCCGGTGGATGCGGATGCGGTGAGCGCCATCCGGCACCGGATCGAGTTGGCGGTCCCGAGCCTCGCGCACCTGGGCCGGTTCGCATCCGCCGCCGCCCAGTGCGGGGGCACAGCCCTCGTGCACCTGCACGTCGACACCGGTCTTTCGCGCGATGGCGCCGCCGCATCCGAGTGGCGGGCGCTGTGCGAGCTGGCCCGCGAGTACGAGGCGCACGGCCTGATCCGGGTGGTCGGTGTGATGAGTCACCTGGCGCGCGCCGACGAGCCGGGGCACCCGCTCACCGTGCGGCAGCGGCTGCTGTTCGACGCGGCCGTGCGCACCGCGCGTCGGCGTGGACTTGCACCCCGGACCGTGCACCTCGCCGCGACCGCCGCCACCCTCACCGACCCGTCGACCCACTTCGACCTGGTGCGGGTGGGCGCCGGCCTGTACGGTATCGACCCGTCGCACACCACCCCGCTGCGCGGCGCGATGACACTGTCGGCCCGCGTCACCACGGTGCGGGAGGTGCGCGCCGCCACCCCCGTCGGGTACGGATCGCACTACCTCACCCACGCCGCCACCCGTCTGGCGCTCCTGCCGCTCGGCTACGCCGACGGCGTTCCGCGGGGTCTCTCGGCGGGTGCCTCGGCGTTCGTGCGGGGGCGGCGGGTGCCGATCGCGGGCGCCGTGTCGATGGACCAGCTGGTGATCGACGTGGGTGACCTCGGTGTGGAGGCGGGCGACGAGGTGGTGCTGTTCGGTCCGGGCGACGACGGCGAGCCGACCCTGCACGAGTGGGCGGACTGGGCAGGCACCATCGAACACGAACTCGTCACCCGCATCGGGCCGCGCGTGCACGTGGAGGAGGCGGCGTGAGCGGCGGAGTGACCGGCGGCGCTGTGCGCATCGTCGTGATCGGCGGCGGCACCTCCAGCGAGCACACCGTGTCGCTGGCGTCGGCTGCCGGTATCGCGGGGGCGCTCGACCCGGCGCGTTTCGACGTGGTGAGCCTCACCATCCGCCCCGACGGATCGTGGGCGGGCCCCGACGGCCGTGACCTGTCCGGCGACCTCGCGGGCGCCGTCGCCGTGCTTGAGCGGGCGGATGCGGCGATCGCCGCCCTGCACGGGCCCCGCGGCGAAGACGGCACCCTCGCCGCGCTGTTCGACCTGGTCGGCATCCCCTACGTCGGCTCGGGCGTCGCGGCCGGCGCCCTCGCGATGGGCAAGCACGCCACGAAGCTGCTCGCCGCATCCGCCGGGGTCACGAGCGCCGCGGGGGTGCTCGTGCGCGACGCCACCGACCCACGGCTGGCCGAGCTCACCCTGCCTCTCGTGGTGAAACCCGATCGGGCGGGCTCCAGCCACGGCGTCACCGTGGTGCGCGAGGCGCCCGAGCTGACGCCGGCTGTGGAGGCGGCGCTCGCGTACGGCGACGAGGTGCTGGTGGAGCGGTTCGTGCACGGTCGCGAGATCGACGTGGCCGTGCTGGAACATCCGGACGGCCGACTCGAATGCCTGCCGCCGCTGGAGATCGTGGTGCCCGGCGGCGACATCTTCGACGCGCACGCGAAGTACGACCGCGAACCCGACTTCCGCATCCCCGCCGCCGTCGACGCCGACACCCTCGCCGCGCTGCAGACCGCAGCGATCGCGACGTTCCGCGCGGTCGGTGCGCGGGGCCTCGCCCGCGTCGACTTCTTCGCCACGGACGACGGGCTGCTGCTGAACGAGGTGAACACGTTCCCCGGCTTCACCGCCCGCTCGCAGGTACCGCGGATGGCCGCGGCGGCCGGCATCGACTACCCCGCCCTCGTGGAACTGCTCGTCGACACCGCCCTCGCCCGGGCCGACACCCACCGGGTGCGTCGACGCTTCGGACCCTCCCCCGCATCCGTCGCCCGCAACACGCCGCAACACGTCTGACCGCGCCGGTAGCCTGAACGGATGCCGCAGTCTGCCGACGAGACCCCGACGCCCGACCACGCCTGGGGGTTCCGCACCCGCTCCATCCACGCCGGCAACATCCCCGACGCCGTGCACGGCGCGCGGGCGCTGCCCATCTACCAGTCGAGCGCGTTCGTGTTCGACGACACCGCGGATGCGGCCGCCCGCTTCGCGCTGCAGAAGTACGGCAACATCTACTCCCGCCTCGCGAACCCGACCGTCGCATCCTTCGAGGAGCGCATCGCCTCACTCGAGGGCGGCCTCGGGGCGGTGGCCACCGCATCCGGACTGGGCGCCGAGTTCATCACCTTCGCGTCGCTCGCGGGCGCCGGCGACCACATCGTCGCCGCATCCAGCCTGTACGGCGGATCGGTCACCCAGCTCGATGTGACGCTGCGGCGCTTCGGGGTCGACACCACGTTCGTCACCGGCACCGACCCGGCCGACTACGCGGCCGCCATCACCGACAAGACGAAGCTGATCTTCGTCGAGTCGATCACCAACCCGTCGGGCGACATCGCCGACCTGGAGGGCCTCGCCGAGGTGGCGCACGCGCACCACCTGCCGCTCATCGTCGACTCCACCGTCGCCACCCCGTACCTCAACCGGCCCATCGAGTGGGGCGCGGATGTGGTCATCCACTCGGCCACCAAGTTCCTCGGCGGACACGGCACCACGCTGGGTGGCGTGGTCGTCGAGTCGGGCCGCTTCCACTGGGCGAACGAACGCTTCCCGCTGTTCGACCAGGAGGTGCCCCACTACGGCGGCCTCAACTGGCACGGCAACTTCGGCGAGTACGCCTTCCTCACGCGCCTCCGCGCCGAGCAGCTGCGCGACATCGGGCCGGTGCTGGCCCCCCATTCGGCGTTCCTGCTGGCGCAGGGCGTCGAGACGCTGCCGTTCCGTATGCAGGCGCACGTCGACAACGCCCGCATCGTGGCCGAGTTCCTCGCCGCCGACGACCGCATCGAGTTCGTCAACTGGGCGGGCCTGCCCACGCATCCGCACTTCGAGCGGGCGAAGCGCTACTTCCCGAAGGGACCCGGATCGGTGTTCAGCTTCGGCGTGAAGGGGTCGGCCACGCGCGACTCGCGCAGCGTCGGGCAGACGTTCATCGAGTCGGTCGACCTGGCCAGCCACCTGGCCAACATCGGCGACGCGAAGACCCTCGTCATCCATCCCGCCTCCACGACGCACGCACAGCTCACCGAGCAGCAGCTGCTGGATGCGGGCGTGCTGCCGGGCCTGGTGCGCATCTCGGTGGGCATCGAGGACCCGGAGGACATCCTCTACGACCTCGACCAAGCGCTGAACGCCGCGGTGAAGGGATAATCGGGCCCATGAGTGCTGCCACCGCGACACCGAACGTCGACCTCGAGACCGTCAACCTGCAGAACGGTCTCTCCTGCTCCATCCCGGCCGACTCCCCGCTGGCGAAGCTGCTGCGTTCGCAGCGCACCTGGATCGGGCCGAGCGCCAAGGAGCGTCTCGACATCCTGCGCAAGGCGAAGACGGTCGCCATCGTGGGTGCGTCGCCGAACCCGGCGCGGTCGTCGTACTTCGTCGCCACCTACCTGCAGCAGTCGAGCGACTACGAGCTGTACTTCGTGAACCCGAACGCCACCGAGATCCTCGGGCAGCCGGTGTACAAGTCGCTCGCCGACCTGCCCGTGGTGCCCGACATCGTCGACGTGTTCCGCCGCGGTAGCGACATCCCGTCGGTGATCGACGACGTCGTCGCGGTCGGCGCGAAGACGGTGTGGGTGCAGCTGGGCATCTGGAACGAGGAGGCCGCCTACTACGGCGAGTCGAAGGGTCTCACCGTGGTGATGGACCGCTGCATCAAGGTGGAGCACGCACGCTTCCACGGCGGCCTGCACCTGCTCGGGTTCGACACCGGCCAGATCACGTCGCGCAAGACGCTGCGCTGACCCACCGAGCTGGTTGAGGAGCGCCGCGCAGCGACGCGTCTCGAAACCACACCGCCCCCTACTGCTCCTTCGGCAGTTCGTTGCCGGTGCCGCGGTCGTCGATGACGCCGGCGTCACCGCGCCATCCGACCTCGTTGTCGTTGCCGGCGACGGTGACCGCGCCGATGTCGCCCGCGCTGTCGACGTCGTTGCGGTCGCCGGCGATGTCGACGGAGCCGATGGTCGTGGCATCCACCTCGTTCTCCTGGCCCTGGATCTCGACCGCCCCGACCACGCCAGCGTCCACCTCGTTGGAGTCGCCGCGGATGGTGAGGGTGCCGAGGTCGCCCGCGATCACCTCGATGTCGCGTCCGGCGATCTCGAGGACGTCGCAGTCGCCGATACGGTACTCGCCGGGCTGATCGAGGAGGAGGGTGCCGTCGCAGGCGCCCGGGTCGGCCGGGATGAGCGTCTCGCCGGGGATGCGGGTGGGCTCGGGCTGGCCGCCCGGGCCTCCGGCGCCGAACGGCGGCAGGATGACGCATCCGCTGAGCGCGAAGGCTGCGGCGACGAGGACGATCGGGGCGGCGTGACGGCGGCTCATCTCCCCACCGTAGGCGGGACTTCTCCGCCTGGCCAGGTCACTCGGTCGGGTACTGGAACACCTCGTCGAGTCGCACGCCCAGCACGCGGGCGATCTGGAACGCCATCTCGAGCGACGGCGAGTAGCGCCCCTGCTCGATCGCGATCACCGTCTGCCGGGTGACGCCGAGACGATCGGCGAGCTGCGCCTGCGTGATGCCGGCGTCGGTACGGAGGGGGCGGATCGTGTTGGTGACGCGGGTGGCTTTAACCATGGAAGTACCCACGGTAGGCGCGGATGCTGGCGATCGCGCCGACCACCGCGCCGACCGCGCCGATCAGGTAGAGCGCGTTGCCGATCCAGAACCAGTCGACCTCGAACATCACCAGCACGAGCACGCCCGCGGTGGCGAACGACATGATCGCCTGCGCGATGCGGTCGCCGTAGCGTTCGATCTGCTTGTCGCGCACGTCGGCGTTCTCCGGCTCGCGGCGGGTGACGATGGCGCTGCCGATGGCGATCACGATCGACAACACGATCGTGCCGACGATGCTGGTGCCGATGGCCCACAGCATGGGGATCTGCCAGCCGATGTCGGCCGCTTCGGTGGTGCCGAGCTGCGGCAGCACGGTCACCCAGTACCAGATGCTGGTCGCCACCACGATGAGGAGGAACGCCCAGCGGCTGCCCTCGGTGAGGGTCATGGGGTCGCGTTCGTCGTCGGCTGCGGGTTCACGGAGTCCGGGCATGAGGCGACCGTATGCGAGCGCGCGGCGGATGTCAAGAATGTTTGACATGTCGCTGTCGCGAGGATTATCACGAGTCGGTAACGGAGCGCTGATTCGGGTCTGATAACCGTCCGGATGGCGCGATTTCGCAGCCGAATGTCAGAGGCTCGCGATGGAGTCGACATATGCAGCAGGAACGACTCGACCCGATCGCCGAGGCCGACGCCGCCCTCGATCTGGTCGTGTCGCTGCAGGCCGAGATCGACGCCCTCGCCGCCCGGCGCACCGAAGCGCTCGCCGCTTTCGAGCGGGCGTTCGAGGTGGCCTACCCGCCCGCCGCCGAACGCTTCACGGAGCGCGCGCGACGCGCCGAACTCGCGTGCGCGCTGCGGCTGCCCGAACGCTCGGCCGAACGGATGCTGGGCGAGGCACGCGTGCTCGTCGGGCGGCTGCCGGCCACCCTCGCGGCACTCGGAGCGGGGCTGTTCTCGTACCGGCACGCGCAGGTGATGGTCGATGAGACCGCCGGGCTCACGGATGCCGACACCGCGGCGGTCGAACGTCTCGCGCTCGCATCCGCGCCCACCCAGACGGCGTCGCGGTTCGCGCGCACGGTGCGACGACTGCGGGAGCGACGCGACCCCGCGACGATGATCGCGCGCGCCACCACCGCGTTCGCCGCGCGGGCCGTCACGCTCGACCCGGCCCCCGACGGCATGGCGTACCTCACCGCGCACCTGAACGCCGTCGACGCGGCCGCGATCCACGAACGCCTCACCGGGGCGGCGATCGCGGTGCGCGACACGGGCGACCCCCGCACCGTCGGCGCCCTGCGCGCCGACCTGCTCGCCGACGCACTGCTCGACCGTCACACCGACGACGACACCGAGCACATCCTGGGCGTCTTCCAGGGCATCACACCGAACGTCGTCGTGACCGTGCCGGTCGAGACCCTGCTCGGTGGCGACGAGCCTGCCAACCTCGAAGGCGTCGGCCCGATCGACGCCGCCACCGCACGCCGCCTCACGGCGGAGGCGCCCAGCCTCTACCGGCTGCTCACACATCCCGAGACCGGCGCAGCGCTCTCGCTCGGTCGAACCCGCTACCAGGTGCCCGAAAGCCTGCGCATGTGGCTGCGGGTCCGCGACGGATCCTGCCGATTCCCGATGTGCGGCATCGGCACCCGGCGCAGCGACCTCGACCACACCGTCGATTGGCAGCACGGCGGCCCCACCGACCACGGCAACCTCGCGCACCTGTCACGCGGACACCACACCCTCAAACACCACGGCGGGTGGAGCGTGACGCAGCCGCAGCCGGGGCGGCTCCTGTGGACCAGCTACCTGGGGCGCGAGTACGAGACACTCCCCGATACGGGTTAGCCCCGCGCCATCCACCTCTCGGCGTCGTCGATCGACGTGAACCCGAAGCGTTCGTAGAGTCCGTGCGCGTCGCTGGTGCGCAGCACCCACCGCCGGGCCGGCACCGACGCGACCACCCCCTCGATCAGTCCGACCCCGACTCCGCCACCGCGATGCTCGGGGTCGACGTACACGTCGCACAGCCACGCGAACGTCACCCCGTCGGTGACGACCCGCGCGTACGCCACCTGATCGCCGGTACGCGTGTCGACGACGGCGAAGTTGCGGGATCCGTCGATCGCCGCATCCTGCAGTTCCCGCGCACGGCCGAGCGCCCAGTAGGCGTCCTCGCTCAGCCAGCGGTGCACCCGAGCGCGGTCGATGTCCGACGGGTCGGCCGAGAAACGGTAGGCGGCATCCATCACCCCACGCTAGGGCGCGGTGTGCGTTACCGCGTGTTGCGGCGCCCCTCACGGTGTGCGCACGCCGGGGTTACCGTGCTGGCATGACCGACGCACCCGTTCCCGCGAGCCCGCTCGTCTCCACCCAGTGGCTGGCCGACCACCTCGGCGCCGCCGGGCTGCTCGTCGTCGACGCCTCCGTTGTGGCGTTCACCCGACCGGACGGACGCGGCGGCTACCTGAGCGGCCACGAGCAGTACATCCTCGAAGGTCACCTGCCGGGCGCCGTGTTCGCCGACCTCATCGAGGAGCTCTCCGACCCGGAGGGCGACTACCCGTTCACCCGCCCCGACGCCGCCCGGTTCGCCGCCGCGGCGGGGGCGTTGGGTGTCAGCGATGAGACCACGGTGGTCGTCTACGACAGTGCCGTCGGCCAGTGGGCGTCGCGCGTGTGGTGGCTGTTCCGCACGTTCGGCTACGACCGGGTGGCGGTGCTGGATGGGGGTCTCGCGAAGTGGCGCAGCGAGGGCCGGGCGGTGGAGCTCGGCCACATCGAACCGACGCCCGCCGTGTTCACACCGCATGAGCGCCCCGGACTGTGGGCCGACAAGGCGGATGTCGAAGCGGTGGTGCGCGGCGACCGGGATGCGGCGCTGGTGTGCTCGATGCCGCCGAAGGAGTTCAGCGGGGAGACGTCGTCGCGGGCGCGCGCCGGCCACATCCCCGGATCGCTGTCGGCACCCGCCGGCCTGCTCGTCGACCGCGACACGAACGCGCTGCTGCCCCTCGACACGCTGCGGGAGAAGTTCGCACCCGCCCTCGACGCGCCGCAGATCATCACCTACTGCGCCGGCGGCATCGCGGCGACCTCCGCAGCGCTCGCCCTCACCCTGCTCGGCGAGCGCTCGGTGGCCGTCTACGACGCCTCCCTCAACGAGTGGGCCGCCGACCCCCAGGCGCCGCTCGACACCCTGGTGGCCGCCGCGAGCTAGATGTCGACGAGCCCCAGGATGCGGGCGCGTTCCACCGCCGACTCGCGCGACGCGACGCCGAGCTTGCGGTAGACGCTGCGGGTCTGCGTCTTCACCGTGTTCGGCGACACCGACAGCGCCCACGCGATCTGGTGCACCGACCGACCGCTCACCAGCTGCTCCAGCACGACCCGCTCCCGGCTCGACAGCAGCGTCACCGGCGGCAGCGGGGCCGGCTTCAGCATCGCGTCGATCTCCCGCACCACCTGCAGGGAGGCGTCGGGAAGCGGCGCGGATGCGGCGCGCTGCAGCAGTTCCGACATGCGGTCCGGCGGAAGGGTGGTGAAGATGCGGCGCAATCCGGTGACCGCCGCCAGCGACAGTGCACGGGCGAACACCGCATCCGCCGACTCCGTGTCGCGCACCGCGCCGAGCGCCGCGGCGTGCACGGCGAGCGCGTGCCCGTACGAGCGTGCCGCATGGTCGAGTCCCAGCTGCAGGCAGGGGCGGGTCAGCTCGATCGCCCGGGCGAAGTCGCCCGTCTCGAGCAGCACCCGCGCCTCCCACGAGCCGGGGCACACCGCGTGCGTCGGATCGGGCTGCACCTCGCGCAGGGCGCCGAGCGCCGTCGCCAGGTCGTGGCGGGCGACGAGGGTCGGCAGCCACACCCCGAGCGCCGAGAACTTCACCAGCGCGCACTCCGGGTAGTCGTCTTTGGCTTCGTCGGCCTGCCAGAGCACGTGCATCGCCTGCTCGTGGTCGCCGTCCGCCTCCAGCACGTAGGCGAGCGTCACGAGCGCGAGCCCGCCGTACTCGGTGCCGCGCGCCCGTTCGATGACGCGACGGATGCGGGGCTGTTGCGGGTCGGAGCTGCGTTCCGCCGCCAGCAGCACGCGCGCCAACTCCGCCGGCACCCCGGCGACCGAGTCGGGGTCGGCGACCTGCCCGTCCCCCTGCCCCCGGCCGAGGTTCTCGTCGGCGAACGCGAGACGCCCGGTCAGCACGCCGAGCACCGCCGCCACCCCGTGGGCTTCGCCGCGCACCTGCGGCAGCGTGTCGCCGAGCAGCGCCACCCCGTGGGCGACTGCATCGAGGGCGGCGGGAACCTCACCTGCGAGTGCCGCGCACACGCCCTCGTCGACTCGCGCCACCCCTGTCAGCCGCAGTCGCTCCGCGAACGGCAGACCGGATGCGTCGATCGCCTCCCGCGCGGCCGCGAGCGTGGCGCGCGAGGCCGAGATGCGGCCGAGGGCACGCTGCTGACGTGCCCGCAGGATCGCGGAGACGCCGGCGCACCACTCGGGCGCGTCGACGGATGCGGCGAGCGCGGCATCCGCCGCGTCCAGGTAGGCGAGGGCCCGGTACGGGTGACCCGGTCCGCTGGCACGTTCCCGCGCGGCGGTCCGGAGGAGGCTGACCGGGTCGGACTCGTCGACGGCCGGCGCGTCCGAGGCCGCGTCCTGCGCGGGCAGCGTGAAGCAGACCTCCCAGCGTGCCGCGGCGTGCTCCACCGCGCCAGGCTAGCGGCGTGCGCCGCCCGCTGTCAGTGCCGGTCAGTGCCCACTGTCAGGCGGATGCGGTGAGCAGCCGGTCGAGCACAGTCGGGTCGGCGGTCGGCAGCTTGCACACCGACCCTTCGCACAGGTACGCGGTCGCCGCCCCGGCGACGGCGGTACGCGCGGCGAACAGCTCGAAGCCGGCCGCCGCGAGCGCCTGAGCCTGCCGTTCGGTCACGATCGCGAGGGTACGACCCGGCGCACCCCAGGCGCGCGCCCGGTCCGCCACCTCACCGTCGGTGGCCGACGCATCCGGGACGACGACGACCAGCTGCTCCGCCGCCGCCACCAGTCGGGTGGCGACCGCGAGCGCCGCACCGTAGGCGATGGGGCGTTCGATCGCCGGTTGCAGCAACGGCGCGAGCGCACGCTCGGCGGCGTCGCGGAACCGCAGCTCACCGCCGGCCTCGAACATCCGCAGCGCCGCGTCGGCGAAGAGCGACGCCCCCGACGGGGTGGCGCCCTCGGTGGTGTCGGCGTCGACCGTGATGCCGCGCGCCGCCAGTACCGGGTCGCCCCCGCCGGGGGCCGCGATCACGTCGCCGTCGATGCAGGCGTCCACGAGTACCCGGGCGAGCGCGGCCTGCTCCGGGTTGCCGGTGGCGAGCGCCAGCCGGATCAGGCCGCCGGCGAACCCGCCATAGTCCTCGAGGGTGGCCGCGGCATCCGAGACCCGGTCGGCGCGACTTGCGCGGCGCAGACGCGGGCCGTCCGGGGTGTCGGCTACCTGCATCGCCCGCACCGCGTCCGCTGCGGCGGCCGCCGCCGCCACCCACTCCGGTCGGGCGAACCGCACCCCCGCATCCGCGAGCGCCCCGATCGCCAACCCGTTCAGCCCCGCCAGCACCTTCGCGTCGACCGCGGGCGGGGGGGGGCCGCCCCCCCCCCCCCCCGCCGCGGCCGGCGGGCCCCCCCCCACCCCCGGCCTGACGCCCATGCTCATCCCCGTGAGCCTCCTTGCTAGCCCCGACCGGCCCCACTCCGGTTGGGGCTAAAGTTTTTTCAGGGCAAGCGTCTACTTACAGCGGCTATGCCC
>JAEWJX010000093.1 GCA_023386365.1 Actinomycetes bacterium
CGGGCGGCGCGGCTCGGTCGTTTCTTGGCGGCGTCGACGGCGTCGCGGGCGGCGATGAGGGCGGGGCCGGTCGCGGCGCGGGTGTCGGTGGGGAGGGGGGTTCGTACGGTGCCGATGCCCAAGCCGATGCTCCAGTTGCCGGTGCGGGCGAGGTCGAGCAGGAGGTCGACGGCGGCGCGCGGGTTCTCGGTGAGCACCTGCACTTCGTCGCCTGCTGTGCGGTCGGCGGGCAGCGCGAGCCGGTCACCGCCGACGCGGGTGAGGAGTGCGAGTGCGTGGTCGGCGAGGTCGGGGCCGTGGCGGCTGTCGATCTGATCGGCGGTGAGGGCGAACATGGCTACCTCCTAGCATCAACCATAGAAGGATGATCGCCGATCCATCAACCCCCAAAGGTAGATCAACCGAGAATCAACCTCACCAGCCTCCGCCGCCGCCGCCTCCGCCTCCGCCGCCGGAGAACCCGCCGCCGCTCGATCCGCCCGAGAAGCTGCTGCCGCCCGAGCTCGACCACGACGACGACGAGCTCGAGACGGGGGGAGTGGTGGCGAAGCTCGCCGCCGCATACCCGGTGGCGAAGGCGCCGAAGTTGGTGCTCCCCAGGGTCGGCTCGAGGTCGGTGGGCGTGGTGGCGTACATCGTCCCGAGTTCGCGCTGCCACCGCTCCTCGACGCCCCAGATGATCGCGTACGGCAGGAGTCGTTCGTGCAGGCGCACCACCGCATCCCGGTCGGTCGGGTCGACCCGCGTACGTTCCGCTCCCTCGGGGCTCTGCAGCATCCGGATGCGGTCGGCTTCGGCGAGTTCCAGGTAGTCGCGGATGCCGCGCAGGTGCTCGGTGGCGAGCGCGCCGGCCCGGGTGAGACGTTCGGGCGATCCCGCGAAGCCGTACGCCACGATCCCGGCCACGAACGCGCCGGCGAGCACCGGGAACAGCCACGGCGTGAGGGCGGAGTGGTCGACGGCCCAGAACCACACCAGGATCTCGGCGATACCTGCGACGAACAGCACGGCGCGGATGAGCGGGGTCCAGAAGACCTTGCGGCGCGCGCGGTAGGTGCGCGAGACCTCGGTGGCGGTCTTCGCCGTGAGAGCCGAGAGACGGTCGCCGAGCTTGCGGTCACTGCGGTCGAGTTCTACCTCGGCGCCCGGCTTCGTGCTGCCGAAGATGGAGGCGACGGCGATCGCGTCGTCGCGGTCGAGCCCCGACGGGTCGAGCAGTTCGAGGCGGTAGCGGTCGTTCTTCGAGGCCTCCTCGCCGCGGTCGAGCAGGCGGGCCGCCCGCGTCACGACGAGTTGCACGAACTGCGCGGGCAGCCCGGTCGAGGTGCGACCGAGGAGGTTCGCAGCCTCCATGACGCCCAGCTCCGGGTAGCCCTCGTACTGGGCGATCACGATGCCGCGTCCGGGCGCGTTGCGGAACACGAGCAGGCGCAACAGCAGCACGCCGAGCGCGCACACGCCGACGATGCCTAGTAGCACCCAGGGGAGCAGCTGCACGATCCACGAATCCGCGGGCGTGGGGCCGGCGCGGAAGGTTCCCGAGTCGAAGGCGATGGCCCAGGTGACGGTCTGGTACGGCCCGAGAGCCGACACGTCGACGGAGAATCCGTCGTCGCTCGCCTGCACCTCGCAGGGGGTTGTCTCGCCGTAGCCGCCCACATAGCAGGCGGTCGCCCCTGTCAGTGCATCGCGCAGTTCCGGTGCGACGTGCAGCCGGGCGGTCACCCGGTCGAATGGCTGCATCCATCCGTCGCCGTTGATGTCCCAGTAGAACTCGTCGACGGCTGTGTCGGCGAAGGGCGCGACGACGTGGCGCATCGTGTACTCGATCACATAGCTCTGCTCGCCGTGCACGTAGGTGTCGGCGTCGCCGATGCGCAGCACCCGGAAGGCGTCGCCCGAGGAGTAGTCCTCCTCGTCGTAGGTCGAGTACGGCAGCGATGCACCGGTCCGGTCGGTGACCCGGGCGATGCGCAACTCGGTGTCGACCTGGCCGTACCGCACCGGGATGGCGCGTTCGATCCCGTGGTTCTGGTCGTACGAGGGGAACACCGCGTCGATCGTCTCGACGACGCGCAGCGTGGAGTACCCGTCGGCGTCGCGTCCGAGTTCGTAGTCGGCGTCGAATGAGGCGATGCGGAAGTCGTCGACGTCGGCGGGCGCGGCGGAGGAGGCGGATGCCGGAGCGAGCGCGAGGAGCGCAGCAGCCCCGATCGCCACGGCGAGGACGTTCCGGATGGGGGAGCGGGTGAGGGGGCGTCGCACGGCCAGAGCCTAGCGAGCAAGACGGTAGCCTGGCCCGGTGCCCGCAACCGATGTCCTGAGCGCACAGCGCAACGATCCCTCGTTCCCCGATGTGTGGGAGGAGCTCACCTGGCGCGGCCTGGTGCACGTGTCCACGGATGCGGGGGAGTTGAAGTCCCTGCTCGCGGGTCCGCCGATCGTCTACTACTGCGGGTTCGATCCGACCGCCCCCAGCCTGCACCTCGGCAACCTGGTGCAGCTGCTCACGTTGCGGCGCATCCAGCTCGCCGGCCATCGGCCGCTGGGCCTGGTGGGCGGGTCGACGGGTCTCATCGGCGACCCGCGTCCCACGGCCGAACGCACACTCAACTCCCGCGAGACGGTGGAGGAGTGGGTGGATCGACTGCGCGCACAGATCGAACGGTTCCTGTCGTTCGAGGGGGACAACGCGGCCCGCATGGTCAACAACTTGGACTGGACGGCGCCGTTGAGTGCCATCGACTTCCTGCGGGACGTCGGTAAGTACTTCCGGGTCGGCACGATGCTCAAGAAGGATGCGGTCGCGGCGCGACTGAACTCGGATGCCGGCATCAGCTACACCGAGTTCAGCTACCAACTGCTGCAGGGCATGGACTTCTTGGAGCTGTTCCGGCAGTACGGCTGTGTGCTGCAGACGGGTGGTTCCGACCAATGGGGCAACCTGACGAGCGGCACGGATCTCATCCACCGGGCCGAGGGGGTGAGTGTGCATGCGATCGGCACACCGCTCATCACCAACTCGGACGGCACGAAGTTCGGCAAGAGCGAGGGCAACGCCATCTGGCTGGATGCCGACATGTGCAGCCCGTACCGCTTCTACCAGTTCTGGCTCAACACCGACGACGCGGATGTGATCGGGCGCCTGAAGGTGTTCACTTTCCTCACGCGCGAGCAGATCGAGGCCCTCGAGGCGAACGTGCGCGATGAGCCGTTCCGCCGGGAGGCCCAGCGCACGCTCGCGCGCGAGGTGACGACGCTGGTGCACGGGGCGGCGGCGACGGATGCGGTGATCGCCGCATCCGAGGCGCTGTTCGGTCAGGGTGATCTGGGCGCGCTCGATGAGGGGACCTTGGTGGCTGCGGTGGCGGAGTTGCCGAGCGCGGACCTCACGGTCGACACCTCGGTGGCGCATGCGTTGGTCGCGACGGGACTCACGTCGAGCCTGTCGGAGGCGCGGCGTGCGATCACCCAGGGCGGGGTCTACCTGAACAACGCGAAGGTCGATGACGAGTCGTCGACCTTCGCTGGCGCCACCCTCGCCGGGGGTGTCGCGGTTCTGCGCCGCGGCAAGAAGACGCTCGCCGGCGTTCGGGTCTCCGAGTCGACGTGAGCGGCCGGGCGGTCGACTTCCCTGGAAACAGGCGCGACACGCCCGGGATGCGGCCAGGATTTGGCACCGCGCCCGATCCCACGTAATGTCTTCCTTGTTGCCCCACAGGGAAGCGCGGAGGGCCGGAAGGCCCCGCCCCCTCAAGCGGAAACAAACCCCCTCTGAAAAGCAGAACTAGAGTCTGCGCGGCCTTCGGGTCTAGGATGGGGATTCCCCCACTCGGGAACCGCGGTCATCGACTGCAGTCCGGAACGTAGCTTCCGGCGCGTCGATTTGACAGACGGGACGAGAGGGTTAGGATAGACAAGTTGCCCTGGCAGCGATCCGGAGACGGAGAGCACCAGGTGCGTCCGATCCTTGAGAACTCAACAGCGTGCACTATGTCAAATGCCAAATAACCTCGACTGGTGACTTCGGTCATCAGAGAGATTCCTTTGGATTGACGGATTGTCAGTAGACAATCCTTTAGTCAGATTGAACTCGTGACGACCATCAGGTGGTTTTCCCCACCCGGTTGTCACACCAGATGTGCCGGTGACTTCGGTTGCCGTGCAATCAAACATTTACGGAGAGTTTGATCCTGGCTCAGGATGAACGCTGGCGGCGTGCTTAACACATGCAAGTCGAACGGTGAAAGTGGGAGCTTGCTCCTGCTGGATCAGTGGCGAACGGGTGAGTAACACGTGAGCAATCTGCCCCGAACTCTGGGATAAGCGTTGGAAACGACGTCTAATACCGGATACGAGACGCGAAGGCATCTTCAGCGTCTGGAAAGAACTTCGGTTCGGGATGAGCTCGCGGCCTATCAGCTTGTTGGTGAGGTAATGGCTCACCAAGGCGACGACGGGTAGCCGGCCTGAGAGGGTGACCGGCCACACTGGGACTGAGACACGGCCCAGACTCCTACGGGAGGCAGCAGTGGGGAATATTGCACAATGGGCGCAAGCCTGATGCAGCAACGCCGCGT
>JAEWJX010000102.1 GCA_023386365.1 Actinomycetes bacterium
AAAGTGCATCGACCGCGGGGCGGCCTGCCGGTTCGCAGCCTCATGGGGCCACCCGACGGCGTTTTTCGCAGGCACATGGGGCCACCCCTTTCGCAGCATGAAGGGGCCACCGGCGAGGGAGGGATGAGGCGAGTTTCGCAGCCTCATGGGGCCACCCCGGACCCGGTTTTCGCAGGGTCATGGGGCCACCCGGAACGAGCGACCTGAAGTGATCGAGATTCATCCCGACGACGGCGCCGGTCGCTGTCGGGAGGAATCGATGGCCTTCAGGGAGCTAACCATGATCGATGTGAAGGAAGTGCTGCGCCGGTGGTCGGCGGGGCAGAGCGACAGGAAGATCGCCCGCGAGGCGTGCGTCGACCGCAAGTGCGGGTTTCGCGCGATGTGAGCGCCGAGATCGGGACGATGTGAACACCGAGATCGCCTCACGTGATCGGAGCGAAGCGACGTCTCTGGGTCAGTTCTTCTTCTCGGTGGTCTGAGTCGTCTTCTCCTTGCGCCGCGAGTTGCCGCGGAGGTCGAGCTTGTAAGCGTTGTGGACGAGACGGTCCAGCACGGCATCGGCGACCGTCGGATCGCCGAGCCATTCGTGCCACTTCGGGATCGGCAGCTGGCTCGTGACGACCGTGGAACGGCGGCCGTAACGGTCTTCCATCACCTCGAGGAGGTCGTGGCGTTGGGCCTCGGTCGGCGCGCCGAGACCTAGGTCGTCGAGGATCAGGAGATCGGCCTTGGCAAGACGCGCCAGCAGCTTCGCGTACGAGCCGTCCGCACGGGAGAGTGCGAGCTCGTCGAAGAGCCGCGGGATGCGCCTGTAGATCACCCGTCTTCGACGGCGGCAAGCGCCTTGTCCGATCGCGGAGGCGAGGTAGCTCTTGCCGACGCCCGTTGGGCCGGTGACGAGCACGTTAAGATGTTCGTTGAGCCATGTGTCGGCTGCGAGTTGTCGGAGCATCGCGCGGTCGACTCCGCGGCCGTTCGCAGCGTCGACATCTTCGAGGCATGCGTTCGGGATGCGGAGCTCGGCGTCCTTCAAGAGCCGCGTGAGTCGCCGGTTGTCTCGAGCGTGGTACTCGGCGTCGACGAGGAGCGCGAAGCGCTCGTCGAAGGCGAGCGTGGTCGTGTTCGCATCGCGTTGCTGCGTCTGCCACGCCTCCGCCATCGAGCCGAGACGGAGTGCGAGGAGCTTCTGCATCGTTGGTTCATTCAGCACGTTCAGTTTCCTTTCTTCAGTGGAAGTAGCCGGGCCCGCGCACGTTCTCGTGCGCGATCACTTTCGTCTGTGCGGCCGGCAGAGGCAGTTGCGCGCGCCCGAGCTCGAGGAGCCGCGCGACCGGCTTGTAGCTGCGTGCACCGAAGTGCAGCGCATGTGCACAAGCCTTCTCGACGCGCGGCTCGCCGTACTTACCAGCGAGCCGCTGCAAGCCTTTGGCGGAGCGCCAACCCTGTTCGCGGATCGGATTCGCGTCGAGAAGCCGGTGCACCATTGCCTCCGTCATCGGGCCGACCGACGACGCCCACGCGATGACGGCATCCGCGCCCGCGAAGTGCTTCTTGTGCGCCTCCGGCATGTGCGCCGGGTCCGTCGTGAAGCGGAAGCGCACAGTGCTCCGCGCATGCGATGCCACGCGGCGGCCCCGATAGAAGATCTCGATCGTCGCCGCCGTGAGCCGCGCCTCGACTTCCTCGCGGACGAGCGTGTAGGGCACCGAGTAGAAGTGCTCGGCAAGCTGCACGTGGTAGTCGACGTTCACCGTCGCGCGCTTCCACTCGCTAGCGACGAAGGGCTCGGTCGGAAGCGGCAGGAGTGCAGCTCGCTCGACGCGCTCGAAGAGTGCACGACGGCTCACGCCGCCGAGCTTCTTCATCGGGCGGTCGTTCAGCTCTTCGAGGAGCTCACGAATGCGCTGATTCAGTGCGGTCAGCGAGAAGAAGGTCTCGTGCCGTAGTCGCGCGAGGACCCATCGTTGAGCGATCTGCACGCCGACCTCGACCTTCGCCTTGTCGCGAGGCTTGCGCGGTCGGGCCGGCACTATCGCGGTTCCGTAGTGCTGACCGAGCTCGGAGTACGTCCGCGCGATCGTCGGCTCGTAGCGACTCGGCACGCGCACCGCGCTGCGGAGCTGATCGGGCACGGTCATCTTCGGCGCACCGCCGAAGTAGGCGAAGGCCCGGACGTGCGAGCCGACGAAGTCGAGCACGGTCTGCGTGCGCGTTGCTTCGACGTACGTGAGGTTCGACGCCCCGAGCACGGCGACGAAGAGCTCCACGTCGGTCACTTCGCCCGTCGTCGGATCAATCACCGCGGGGCGCTTGCCGGAGTAGTCGATGAAGGCGCGCTCGCCCGCTTTGTGATGCTGGCGCATCACGAGCCCACCGCGATCGCGCCATCGCCGATAGACGTCGCAGAAGGCGGTGTATCGATAGCCGTTGGGGTGCTCGCGCAGGTACTCGAGGTGCAGAAGCTCCAACGTCACGCCGGTTCGGCGAAGCTCCGCGTGCATCCATGCCGGATCGGGCACCGCGCGGGCCGGCGTCCGCGAGTGCTTCGGCCCGCCGTACAAACGTCGTTCGAGCTGATCGTCGTCGAGCTCTTCGATCGCGGCCCACTCGATCCCTGCGTGACGCGCGCGGCTCTCCGTCTTCGACACGGCGCCGGAGCTCAGTCCCGTCGCGCGCGCCGTCTCTCGAACGCTTCTCCCGAGCGCCCATCTCAGCCGCAGAATCACTCTCGTCTTGCTCATCGCCAGTCGCTCCATCGGCTCTCCGGTCTCCTCGACGGAGAACCGGCAGAGCAGGTGCGACCCGTCGCGTCACTTCCTTCCGATCTCGGCGCTCACATGCGCCGATCCCGGTGTTCACATCGCGCCGATCTCGGTGTTCACGTGAGCCCGATCCGGGCGTTCACATGGCCCGATCCCGGTGTTCACGTGCTCCGATCCCGGTGTTCACATGGCGGCGATCTTGGCGTTCACGTGCCGGCGATCCCGGCGCTCACGCGCGCGCGAGATCCGCAAGCTCGGCGTCTTCCTCACCGTCGCCGGGGTGCCGCTCGACAACAACGCGTCGGAGCGTTCGCTCCGCCGCATCGCGCTCGGACGAAAGAACTACCTCTTCGTAAGCGACGTCGAGTCGGGCAAGAG
>JAEWJX010000119.1 GCA_023386365.1 Actinomycetes bacterium
TGCCGCGCGCGGGCGGCGGGCCGCCCCCCCCCCCCCCCCCCCCCCCCCCACCACTCGGTACTGCTAGGTGTTACGGGGTCGGCGTGAGAACGCCGGCCGCGCAGGTGCCCTTGACGGCACCCGAGACGTCGCTCGCCGCGTAGGTGGTGGTGAAGCCGGCGTCGGCGGTCGGGTCGACCTCGACGCAGAAGCCACCGGTCGCGGTGATCGAGAGGGTCACGGAGTCGGTGTACTCGCCCGAGGTGGCGCCGAACTTGCTGTCGAGGGCGGTGACGTCGCCCGCGGCCGGCAGGTCGCCGTTCTCGGTCTGGTACGCGATGACGGCGATCTTGGCGTTGGTCGCGTCGGTCTGCAGGCTGGACTCCTTGGCGGAGTTCTGGATGCCCATGTAGACCGGGATCGCGATCGCGGCGAGAACACCGATGATGATGACGACGACGAGGAGCTCGATGAGCGTGAAGCCCTCGGCCTCGTTCTTGGCGAGCTTCTCGCGGCGGTCCGCGAGAGCCTTCGTGATTCGAGTCATTGCTTTTCCATTCCTCTTGATTGTTATGGTCGCGAGCCGTCCCCCCCAACGGAAGTGACTCGACGTCATGATGATCGCGGTACGGTCCACCGACCGGTAGACCCGCGACCGGGGGTCAGCCGCCTGCGACGGTGACCATCTGGAAGATCGGCATGTAGAGCGCGACGACCATTCCGCCGACCACGACGCCCAGGAAGGCGATCAGCAGCGGCTCGATGATGGACGTGAGCGCCTCGGTGGTCGCCTTCACCTCGGCGTCGTAGAAGTCGGCGACCTTCGCGAGCATGGTGTCGAGCGCACCCGCATCCTCACCGACGGCGATCATCTGCGCCGCCATCGGCGGGAAGACCTTCTCCTCCGACAGCGGGCCCGAGATCGACTTACCGGTGCGAACGGAGTTGGCGACGTTGGTCGCCGCCTGTTCGATCACCCAGTTGCCCGACGCCTCGCCGACGATGTTCAACGCCTGCAGGATGGGCACGCCGGCCATCACCATGTCGGCCAGGTTGCGGCAGAAGCGGGTGATCGCGATCTTCGCGATGAGCGAACCGAACACCGGGAGCCTGAGCTTCAGAGGGTCGAGCGTCTTGCGCACCCTCTCGGTGTGCTTGTTCGCGTTCCACCAGATCGCGAACGCAATACCGACGATGATGCCGATCGGGACGACGTACACCATCGCCCCGCTCAGCCAGACGAGCATCTGGGTCGGCAGCGGAAGCGCCTCGCCCGCCCCCGAGAACATGTCCTCGAAGATCGGCACGATGAACACCAGCATGATGACGACGGCGACGAGAGACATCGCCAGCACCATCACCGGGTACGTCATCGCCGACCGGATCTGCTCCCGGAGTCGGGCTTCCTTCTCGTAGTTCACGGCGACCGTGTTCAGGGCGCCGTCCAGGAAGCCGCCGACCTCACCGGCGCGCACCATGTTGATCATGAGCGGCGGGAAGACCCGCGGATGCTTGCCCAGCGCATCCGAGAACGAGAACCCGACCTCGACGTCACGGGACACCGCGACGAGCGTCGTCTGCAGCTTCTTGTTCTCGGTCTGCTCGGCGAGGATGTTCAGCGTCTTCAGCAGCGACAGACCGGCGCTCACCATGGTGGCCGCCTGGCGGCTCAGCACCGCGAGGTCCTTCAGCTTGACCCGCGAACCGCCGCCGATCTCGATCTCGCGGTTCAGACCGGTGCCGGCCATCGACTCCGTGACCTTCACCGGGCTGAGACCCATGTGCCGCATCCGGTCGATCGCTGCGCTCTCGGTCGGCGCCTCGAGTTTGCCCTTGACGAGCTTGCCGCCCGAATCGCGGCCCTGGTACTGCCAGTTCCGGGCCCCCGCCGTGGCCACCGCTCCGGCGGCCATCAGATGGTCCGTCCGGAGGTCGCGTTCGTCGCGAGATCACGACGGGTCACGAGCCTGTTGAAGGTCTCGAGATCCTGCACCTTCTCGAGTGCGGCGTCGTAATTCACCTCACCGCCGTTCACCAGATCGGCGAGATGCTGATCCATCGTGTGCATGCCTGCCGCGGCACCGGACTGCAGCGCGGAGGTGACCTGGTAGGTCTTGCCCTCGCGGATCAGGTTTCCGATGGCCGGGGTGATGAACATGACCTCGGTGGCGACCGCGCGGCCTCGGCCGTTGGATCGCTTGACCAGCGTCTGACACACGACGCCCTGGAGTGTCGCGGCGAGCTGCACGCGGATCTGGTCCTGCTGGTGCGGCGGGAACACGTCGATGACACGGTCGATCGTGGATGCGGCGCTCTGCGTGTGCAGCGTCGCGAACACGAGGTGACCGGTTTCGGCCGCGGTCAGCGCGACGGAGATCGTCTCCAGGTCTCGGAGCTCACCGATGAGGATCACATCCGGGTCCTGACGCAGCACGTGCTTGAGGGCGTTCGCGAAGCTGTGGGTGTCGGCACCCACCTCGCGCTGGTTGACGAGCGCCTTCTTGTTCGTGTGGAGGAACTCGATCGGGTCCTCGACCGTCACGATGTGGTCGGCACGCGTGCGGTTGACCTGGTCGATCATCGCGGCGAGCGTCGTCGACTTGCCGGAACCGGTCGGACCGGTGACGAGCACCAGGCCGCGCGGCAGCTTGCCGAACTCGCCCACCTGAGGCGGGACACCCAACTGCCCGAGGTTCTTGATCTCGGTGGGGATGATACGGAACGCCGCACCGATCGCCCCGCGCTGCTGGTAGTAGTTCACGCGGAAACGGGCGTTGGCCGACAGGGTGAAGGCGAAGTCGAGCTCCAGCTTCTCGTCGAAGATCGCCCGCTGATGCGGGTTCAGCAGGCTGTAGAGCGCGGTGGCCGTGCGCTCGCGGTGCCACACCGGCTGCTCGTGCACCGGGATGAGCGAACCGTCGATGCGCAGCAGCGGCGGAGTTCCGACCGACACATGGAGGTCGGACGCACCCGCGAGGAGCACCTCCTGCAGGCAGAAGAGCAGATCCGCATCCGCGTTCGCACGGGCCGCCTTCGCGAACTCGTCATCGATCAGCGACTCGTCATCGGCCATAGGCGCCGGCGGCGGCGCGACCGCCGCCATCGGCGGGGCCTGCAGTGCCTCGAACGTCGGCACGTCGAGGTCGACCGCGGGGGCAGGCGTGAACCCGGGGACCGAACCCGGCATCGGCAGCTCCTGCGCGGCGAACGGGTCGGCCTGCTGCGGGAACGCCGGAGGCAGACTGTCAACGGGCGGCGGCATTGTGGCCGGCGGCACCGACGTCATCGACGGAACCGGCGGCACGGGCGGTGCC